>NZ_JACVTY010000044.1:0-41460 GCF_016624805.1 Pseudomonas sp. S44 | reverse complement strand
GGTTTACCCGCGAAAAAGACACCGCGCTGCCTGGCACGGGCTACGCCCGTGCTCGCGGGACAAGCCCGCTCCCACAGGGATTGGCCAGGCCTAGATTCTTGAGCAAGACAGTTGCTCCAACAGGATCACCACAAGCGTCAAAAGCAGTGGTGATCCTGTGGGGGCGGCGGTTCGGCGCTCCGATTTACCCGCGAAAGGGCCGGTCAGGCCGACGCAGCAGCCTGTGCCGGACGCCGTACCTGAGGTTGGCCGACGTTCGCTGCAGCACCTTCCTCGATGGCTTGCTGGATCGCCCGGCGGCGGCGTTCTTCGGCGCGACGGCTGAAGTACCAGACCAGGAAGGTCACCAACGACACCGACAGCAGGATCAGGCTGGCCACGGCGTTGATCTCGGGCTTCACACCCAGACGCACGGCCGAGAACACTTCCATCGGCAAGGTGGTCGAGCCCGGGCCGGACACGAAGCTGGCCAGCACCAGGTCATCCAGCGAGAGGGCGAACGACATCATGCCGCCCGCTGCCAGAGAAGGCGCGATCATCGGGATGGTGATCAGGAAGAACACCTTCCACGGCTTGGCGCCCAGGTCCATCGCCGCTTCCTCGATCGACAGGTCCAGCTCACGCAGGCGAGCCGACACCACCACCGCCACATACGCGGCACAGAAGGTGGTGTGGGCGATCCAGATGGTGACGACGCCACGCTCCTGCGGCCAGCCGATCATCTGCGCCATGGCCACGAACAGCAGCAACAGGGACAGACCGGTGATCACCTCGGGCATGACCAGCGGCGCGGTGACCAGGCCACCGAACAGCGTGCGGCCCTTGAAGCGAGTGACCCGGGTCAGCACGAAGGCCGCCAGGGTGCCCAGCGCCACCGCAGCCACCGCCGTGTAGCAGGCGATCTCCAGCGAGCGCATCACCGAACCCATCAACTGGGTGTTGTCGAGCAGGCCGACGTACCACTTCACCGACCAGCCGCCCCACACCGTCACCAGCTTCGAGGCGTTGAACGAGTAGATCACCAGGATCAGCATCGGCAGGTAGATGAACAGCAAGCCGAGCACCAGCATCAGCTTGGAGAAACTGAAGCGCTTCATGCCCGACCCTCCATCTCTTTGGCCTGGCTGCGGTTGAACAGCAGGATCGGCACGATCAGGATCGCCAGCATCACCACTGCCAGCGCGGATGCCACCGGCCAGTCACGGTTGTTGAAGAATTCCTGCCACAGCACTTTACCGATCATCAGGGTTTCCGGACCGCCGAGCAGTTCAGGGATCACGAACTCGCCCACCACCGGGATGAACACCAGCATGCAACCGGCGATGATGCCGTTCTTCGACAGCGGCACGGTGATCTTCCAGAAGCTGTTGAAGGTGCTCGAGCCCAGGTCGCTCGCAGCTTCCAGCAGGCTCTGGTCATGCTTCACCAGGTTCGCGTACAGCGGCAGGATCATGAATGGCAGGTACGAATAGACCACACCGATATACACCGCCAGGTTGGTGTTGAGGATCTGCAGCGGCTGATCGATCAGCCCGGTCCACAGCAGGAAGCTGTTGAGCAACCCGTTGTTGCTGAGGATGCCCATCCAGGCATAGACGCGGATCAGGATCGCGGTCCAGGTCGGCATCATGATCAGCAGCAGCAGGACCGTCTGCATCTCCTTCTCGGCCTTGGAGATGGCATAGGCCATCGGGTAGCCGATCAGCAGGCACAGCAAAGTGCTGAAGAAGGCGACCTTGAGCGAGCCAAGGTAGGCCGAGATGTACAGGTCATCCTCGGTGAGCAGGCCATAGTTGGCCAGGTTCAGCACCAGTTGGATCTTGTCCTCGACGTAGGTGTAAATCTCCGTGTACGGCGGGATCGCCACGTCGGCTTCGGCGAAGCTGATCTTCAGTACGATGAAGAACGGCAGCATGAAGAACAGGAACAGCCAGATGAACGGCACGCCGATCACCAGATGGCGTCCCTCGGGGATGATGCGCTGGAGGGCTCGTTTGAGCTTTCGCGGTTTCATGAGCGCAGTACCACGCCGCTGTCGTCTTCCCACCACACGTAGACTTCATCGCCCCAGGTCGGGCGGGCGCCCTGGCGTTCGGCGTTGGCGACGAACGACTGGACGATCTTGCCGCTCGGCAGCTCGACGTAGAACACCGAGTGACCGCCCAGGTAGGCGATGTCGTGGACCTTGCCGCGGGACCAGTTGTGCTCGAAATCGGGCTGCGTCGTCGTCACCAGCAGCTTCTCTGGACGCAACGCATAAGTGATGTGCTTGTCTTCGACCGAGGTGGTGACACCGTGGCCGACGTAGATCTTGCGCTCGAGCTCCGGCGAGGCGATCAGCGCGTGGCCTTCGGCGTCGTCGATCACTTCACCTTCGAACAGGTTGACGTTGCCGATGAACTCGCACACCAGGCGACTGGTTGGCGTCTCGTAGATATCCACAGGCGAGCCGATCTGGGCGATCCAGCCCAGGTGCATGATGGCGATGCGCTGGGCCATGGTCATGGCCTCTTCCTGGTCGTGGGTCACCATCACGCATGTCACACCGACCCGCTCGATGATCTCGACCAGCTCCAGCTGCATCTGCGAACGCAGTTTCTTGTCCAGCGCGCCCATCGGCTCGTCGAGCAGCAGCAGTTTCGGACGCTTGGCCAGCGAGCGGGCCAGGGCCACGCGCTGACGCTGGCCGCCGGAGAGCTGGTGCGGCTTGCGCTTGGCGTACTGGGTCATGTGCACCAGCTTGAGCATCTCGGCCACGCGGGCTTCGATGTCGGCCTTGGGCATCTTGTCCTGCTGCAGGCCGAAGGCGATGTTCTGCGCCACGGTCATGTGCGGGAACAGCGCATAGGACTGGAACATCATGTTGATCGGCCGCTCGTAGGGCGGCATGTCGGTGATGTCGACACCGTCGAGGAAGATCCGACCTTCGGTCGGGCGCTCGAAGCCTGCAAGCATCCGCAGCAAGGTGGATTTGCCGGAACCGGAGCCGCCCAGCAGGGCGAAGATCTCGCCTTTGCGGATTTCCAGGGACACATCGTCCACGGCGATGGTTTCGTCGAACTTCTTCGTGACCCGGTCGATCTTGACCAGCACCTGCTTGGGCTGCTGGTCACCCTCGAGGGCTTTCTTATAGGCACCGGAGGCAACTGCCATGAGTGAAACTCCCAACAAGATTTTTGTGCCCGAACGGCCTGTGTGCAGGGCCGCGTCGGGTCTGGATTTTTACTTGCCCGACTTGACCTTGGTCCAGCTGCGGGTCATCAGACGTTGCACCTTGGGGGGCAACTCCGCGTTGACGAACATCTTGTCCAGCACTTCCTGCGATGGGTAAACCGCAGCGTCAGTTCTCACAGCCTGGTCCATCAGGTCGCCAGCCTTGGGGTTGGGGTTGGCATAACCGACGTAATCACTGACCTGGGCGATAACCTCAGGTTTCAGCAAATAGTTGATGAAGGCGTGGGCCTCTTTCACGTTCTTGGCGTCCTTGGGAATCGCCAGCACGTCGAACCAGAGGTTGCCGCCTTCCTTGGGAATGGCGTAGGCCAGGTTCACGCCCTTCTTGGCTTCTTCAGCACGGGCCTTGGCCTGGAATACATCGCCGGAGAAGCCTGCCGCGACGCAGATGTCGCCGTTGGCCAGGTCGGTGATGTACTTGGACGAGTGGAAGTAGGTCACGTACGGGCGTACCGCCAGCAGCTTCTTCTCGGCCTTGGCGTAATCCTTTGGATCGGTGCTGTTGGGGTTGAGCCCCATGTAGTTGAGCACCGCCGGGAGCATCTCGTCCGCCGAGTCGAGGAAGGCCACACCGCACTTGGAGAGCTTCTTCATGTTCTCGGGTTCGAACAGCACCGCCCAGGAGTCGATCTTGTCCACGCCCAGCGTGGCCTTGACCTTGTCGACGTTGTAGCCGATGCCGTTGGTGCCCCACAGGTAAGGCACGGCGTACTGGTTGCCCGGATCGTTCTTTTCCAGACGCTTCATCAGCGCCGGGTCCAGGTTGGAATAATTGGGCAGCAGATGCTTGTCGAGCTTCTGGAACGCGCCCGCCTTGATCTGCTTGCCGAGGAAATGGTTGGACGGCACCACTACGTCATAGCCGGTGTTACCGGCCAGCAGCTTGCCTTCCAGGGTTTCGTTGGAGTCGAAGACATCCTGCACGGGCTTGATGCCCGTCTCTTTCTCGAAGTCCGCGAGCGTGGTCGGGCCGACATAGTCGGACCAGTTGTAGAAGTGCACCGTGGGCGCCGCTTGAACGCTGCAGGCCAGCGTCAGACCTGCTCCAGCCATCATGGCCTTGCGCAATACAGAAATAGACAAGTGGTTGGTCCTCACAATCAGAGCCTTCGGTGGCGGCTGGGAGCAGCCGTACACGCAAAACCGGCGCGCAACTTACCTGCGTGGCTGGGATGTCGCAATCGACAATCGAGGTTTATGCCCCCTGGGCCGGAAAACCCCGACCCAGAGAGCCCCGCATCGGGCTTACTTGCCCGACTTGATCTTGGTCCAGCTACGGGTGATCAAACGCTGTGCGGCCGCTTCAGGAGCAGCGATCGCGTACAGCTGTTTCTTCACATCAGCCGGCGGATAGATGCTCGGGTCGCTGGTGATGTCCTTGTCGACGAACTGGGTCGCGGCCTTGTTGCCGTTCGGGAAGCGCACGGCGTTGGTGATCTCGGCCATGACTTCCGGTTGCAGCAGGAAGTTCATGAACTGGTAGGCGGCATCTTTATGCTCGGCATCTTTCGGGATGGCGACCATGTCGTAGAAGGTACCAGCGCCTTCTTTCGGAATGATGTAGTCCAGCTTGACCTTGTCGCCGGCTTCGTGGGCGCGGGCCTTGGACTGCTCCAGGTCGCCCGAGTAGCCGACGGCCACGCAGATGTTGCCGTTGGCCAGGTCGCCGATGTATTTGGAGGAGTGGAAGTAGGTGATCGAAGGACGGATCTTCAGGAACAGGTCCTCGGCCGCCTTCAGGTCTTCCTTGGTGGTGCTGTCGGTCGGCTTGCCCAGGTAATGCAGCGCGGCCGGAAGCATTTCGGTCGGCGCATCGAGGAAGCTCACGCCGCAGCTCTTGAGCTTGGCGATGTTCTCCGGCTTGAACACGGCGTCCCACGAATCGATCTTGTCGACGCCCAGCGCGGCCTTGACCTTGGCCGGGTTGTAGCCGATGCCGATGGAGCCCCACATGTACGGGAAGGCGTACTTGTTGCCTTTGTCGCTGGCGTCGCCAACGGCCTTGAGCAGGTCTTCGTCGAGGTTCTTCCAGTTCGGCAGCTTGGAGCGGTCGAGCTCCTCGTAAACGCCGGCCTTGATCTGCTTGGCCAGGAAGTTATTGGACGGCACGACGATGTCGTAGCCCGACTTGCCTGCCAGCAGCTTGGCTTCCAGGGTTTCGTTGCTGTCGAAGACGTCGTACTTGACCTTGATGCCGGTCTGCTTCTCGAACTTGGCGATGGTGTCCGGAGCGATGTAGTCCGACCAGTTGTAGACGTTCAGCACCTTGTCTTCAGCGTGAACAGCAGTGGCCATGGCACCCATCAGGGCGGCGGCCAGCAACGTCTTGCCCATTTTCTTCATGCGTTATGCTCCAGAATTTTTTTAGTAGCCATCTGTTCAGCTGCCAGGTCCCGTGGTGCAAGCGCTGGACGACTGAAACAACCGCTAGTCTGGCAAGTTACAAGGCGCTGTTTCAAGGAAAGCAGGGCCTTGTAACGACTTAATGTCACATCGCTAGCCTAGCAAACGCCTATCGAATCGCTTCAAGGGTCAGATCCAGGCACTTGCGCGCCTTTTCTACCAGTTCGTCCACTTCTTCGCGGCTTATTACCAGCGGCGGCGCGATGATCATGGTGTCGCCCACTGCGCGCATGATCAGGCCGTTGTCGAAACAGAAGTTGCGGCAAACCATGCCCACGCCCTTGCCTTCGTAACGGCTGCGGGTCGCCTTGTCCTTGACCAGCTCGATTGCGCCGAGCAGGCCCAGGCCGCGTACCTCGCCCACCAGCGGGTGGTCTTGCAGTTCGCGAAGACGTTTTTGCAAGTACGGTGCCACTTCTGTGCGTGCGCGCTCGACGATCTTCTCGTCACGCAGGATGCGCAAGTTTTCCAGCCCTACCGCCGCTGCCACCGGGTGCCCCGAGTAGGTGAAGCCGTGGTTGAAATCGCCACCTTCGCTGAGCACCTTGGCCACCTTGTCACGCACAATCACACCGCCCATGGGGATGTAACCGGAGGTCAGGCCCTTGGCGATGGTCATCAGGTCAGGCTTGAGGTCGTAATAATCGGAGCCGAACCACTCGCCGGTACGGCCAAAGCCGCAGATCACTTCGTCGGCGACGAACAGGATGTCGTAGCGGGCGAGGATCTCCTTGATCTTCGGCCAGTACGTCTCGGGTGGAATGATCACCCCACCGGCGCCCTGGATCGGCTCGGCGATGAAGGCGGCGACGTTGTCTTCACCGACCTCAAGAATCTTCTTCTCCAACTGCTCGGCAGCCCAGATTCCGAACGCCTCCGGGGTCATGTCGCCACCTTCGCCGAACCAGTACGGCTGCGGGATATGCACGATGCCCGGGATCGGCAAACCACCCTGCTCGTGCATGCCGCTCATGCCGCCAAGGCTAGCGCCAGCGACGGTGGAGCCGTGGTAGCCGTTGACCCGGCCGATGAGCGTCTGCTTGTTTGGTTTGCCCTTGAGCGCCCAGTAGTGGCGGACCATGCGCAGCACGGTGTCGTTGCCTTCAGAGCCGGAGCCAGTGAAGAAGACATGGCTCATGCCTTCGGGCGCCACGTCGGTAATGGCCTTGGCCAGCTCCAGTGCTGGCGGATGAGCGGTCTGGAAGAACAGGTTGTAGTACGGCAGCTCGCGCATCTGCTTCTCTGCCGCCTGGACCAGCTCTTCGCGACCATAGCCAACCGCCACGCACCACAGGCCGGCCATGCCATCGAGGATCTTGTGCCCCTCGCTGTCCCACAAATGCACACCCTGGGCCTTGGTGATGATGCGCGGCCCCTTCTCCTTCAGTTGCTTGTAATCGCTGAAGGGTGCCAGGTGGTGCTCGCCGCTCAGGTTTTGCCATTCACGGGTTTGCGGGTTGTTGACGCTCATCTGCTTCTCCACTATCCGATGGCCGCGTTGCGGCGGCCCCAGGGTTGATCACACGGCAAACAGCAGGAACTCACGCTCCCAGGAACTGATGACGCGTTTGAAGTTTTCATGCTCTGCGCGCTTGGTGGCGACGTAGCCGGTAATGAACTTCTTGCCCAGGTACTGCACCAGCGACCGGCTGTTCTCCATACGCTCCAGGGCGTCCTCGATGGTCAGCGGCAGGCGCAGGTTGCGCCGCTCATAGCCACGGCCCTGGACTGGCGCGCTGGCCTCGATGCCCTCGACCATGCCGATGAAGCCGCACAGCAGGCTCGCGGCGATGGCCAGGTAGGGGTTGGCGTCGGCGCCCGGCAGGCGGTTTTCCACGCGGCGGTTCTGCGGGCCGGCATCCGGTACGCGCAGGCCGACGGTACGGTTCTCTTCGCCCCACTCCACGTTCACGGGTGCCGAGGTGTCAGGCAGGAAACGGCGGAACGAGTTGACGTTCGGTGCGAACAGCGGCAATGCCTCGGGAATGAGTTTCTGCAGGCCGCCGATGTGATGCAGGAACAGCGTGCTCATGCTGCCGTCTTCATTGGAGAAGATGTTCTTGCCGGTGGCGATGTCGATCACGCTCTGGTGCAGGTGCATGGCGCTGCCGGGCTCGCCGGTCATGGGCTTGGCCATGAAGGTCGCGGCCACGTTGTGCTTGAGCGCGGCCTCGCGCATGGTGCGCTTGAACACCAGGATCTGGTCGGCAAGGTGCAGCGCGTCGCCGTGACGGAAGTTGATCTCCATCTGCGCCGTGCCGTCTTCGTGGATCAACGTGTCGAGGTCCAGCTGCTGCAGTTCGCACCAGTCATAGACGTCTTCGAACAGCGGGTCGAATTCGTTGGCGGCCTCGATGGAGAACGACTGGCGTCCGGTTTCCGGACGACCAGAGCGACCCACCGGTGGTTGCAGCGGGAAGTCCGGGTCTTCGCTGCGCTTGGTCAGGTAGAACTCCATCTCTGGCGCGACGATCGGCTGCCAACCCTTGTCGGCATAGAGTTTGAGCACCTTCTTGAGGACGTTGCGCGGCGACAGTTCGACCGGATTGCCTTTCTTGTCATAGGTGTCGTGGATCACCTGGGCGGTCGGCTCGATGGCCCAAGGCACCAGGAACACCGCGTCCTGGTCGGGGCGGCAGATCATGTCGATGTCGGCCGGGTCGAGCAGGTCGTAATAGATGTCGTCGTCGACGTAGTCGCCAGTCACAGTTTGCAACAAAACGCTTTCGGGCAGGCGCATGCCCTTTTCGGCGATGAACTTGTTGGTCGGCGAGATCTTGCCACGGGTGATGCCGGTCAGGTCGCTGATCAGGCATTCGACTTCGGTGATCTTGTGCTCTTTCAACCAATCGGTGAGCTGGTCGAGGTTGTTACTCATAAATACCTCAGGAGGTCATTTGACCCAGCCCCAGCGGGGCGGGCGCTACTGACGCCTGGCGTCGGTCAATGTCGGCGCATTCGGCGCGGCAGGGCCTGGCAAGGCCCACGCATTGATTCTGGATGGAGTACGTTGCCAAAGCAAAAACCCATGCGCAGGACGGCAGCCGATCCACGCGCAAAACGCGTGTCGATCTCGAAAGCAAAGGGCAGGAAGTAAGAAAAGCGTGCAGTAAACTGCTACGGGGCGAGGGCTGACTGTGCCGGTCGTCAATTATTGCGGCCAGTCTGTTCCTGGAATGGGCCAGGCGCGCGAGGGCCTTTCGGCAAGCGGTGAAAATACCTGACTGCACAGCGCAGGCGGCGCTTTCAGGTCGCGACTGGCGGACCATGTGACCCTCGTATTATTACTGTTATGGGTTGCGACCGAGCTTAGCCTCGTTCATTTTTTTTCACAACACCTCCGTAAAAAATAAAATACGCCACCATCGCCGTAGCCCTTTCCTACAGATTTAGCGGATAATGGCATGCCCTTATATGCAGCAAATCCGCCGTTGATGTGCCATTTCAGGGCATCAGGAGGTTGGCTTGACATCAGTTTGTCTTTTCGATTGACTGGGTCTGCAAGCCCCCCTTGATTGATATTTTTAACAACAAAGGTGTTGCATCATGTCGGTACCCCCGCGTGCCGTTCAGCTTAACGAAGCGAACGCGTTCCTTAAGGAACATCCTGAGGTTCTCTACGTTGACCTTCTGATTGCAGATATGAATGGTGTGGTTCGTGGCAAGCGTATCGAACGCACGAGCCTTCACAAGGTTTACGAGAAAGGCATCAACCTGCCCGCCTCCCTCTTCGCCCTGGATATCAACGGCTCGACCGTCGAAAGCACGGGCCTTGGCCTGGACATCGGCGACGCCGACCGCATCTGCTATCCGATCCCTGGCACCCTCTCCAACGAACCTTGGCAGAAGCGCCCGACCGCGCAACTGCTGATGACCATGCACGAAATCGAAGGCGAGCCGTTCTTCGCCGACCCGCGTGAAGTGTTGCGCCAGGTGGTGAGCAAGTTCACCGACATGGGCCTGACCATTTGCGCCGCATTCGAGCTGGAGTTCTACCTGATCGACCAGGAGAACGTGAACGGCCGTCCGCAGCCGCCGCGCTCGCCGATCTCGGGCAAGCGTCCACAGTCGACCCAGGTCTACCTGATCGACGACCTGGACGAGTATGCCGACTGCCTGCAGGACATCCTCGAAGGCGCGAAGGAGCAGGGCATCCCGGCCGACGCGATCGTCAAGGAAAGCGCCCCGGCGCAGTTCGAGGTCAACCTGCATCACGTGCCCGATCCGTTGAAGGCCTGTGACTACGCAGTGCTGCTCAAGCGCCTGATCAAGAACATCGCCTACGACCATGAAATGGACACCACCTTCATGGCCAAGCCCTACCCGGGCCAGGCTGGCAATGGCCTGCATGTACACATCTCCGTGCTGGACAAAGATGGCAACAACATCTTCACCAGCGAGGATCCCGAGCAGAACGCCGCGCTTCGTCACGCTGTCGGCGGTGTGCTCGAGACCCTGCCCGCATCGATGGCGTTCCTCTGCCCGAACGTCAACTCGTACCGCCGTTTCGGCGCACAGTTCTACGTACCGAACGCGCCGAGCTGGGGCCTGGACAACCGCACCGTGGCCCTGCGCGTGCCAACCGGCTCGCCGGACGCCGTGCGCATCGAGCACCGCGTGGCCGGTGCCGACGCCAACCCGTACCTGATGATGGCGGCGGTCCTGGCTGGTGTGCACCACGGCCTGACCAACAAGATCGAGCCGGGTGAGCCGATCGAAGGCAATTCCTACGAGCAGTTGGAACAGAGCCTGCCGAACAACCTGCGCGATGCCCTGCGCGAGCTGGACGACAGCGAGATCCTGAACAAGTACATCGATCCGAAGTACATCGACATTTTCGTCGCGTGCAAGGAGAGCGAGCTGGAGGAGTTCGAACACTCGATCTCCGACCTCGAGTACAACTGGTACCTGCATACCGTGTAAACGAAAACGCCGCCCTCAGGGGCGGCGTTTTTCATTGAGGTTCGCGGTGTCTGCTTCGCGGGTAAACCCGCTCCCACAGGCACCCGCTGGTCTCACAGTCGGAGGGGTGCCTGTGGGAGCGGGCTTGTCCCGCGATAGGGCCGGTACTGACCTACAACGACTTCTCGAAAATCTTCGAATTGCGCTGGTAGTTGTACAGCGAAGCCCGCGCCGCCGGCAGCCGTTCCACGCCACTGGGCTGGAACCCGCGCTCGCGGAACCAGTGCGCCGTACGTGTCGTCAGCACGAACAGGGTATTGAGGCCCAACTGCCGCGCACGGGTCTCGATACGCTCGAGCAGGTCATCACCCCGGCCCCCATGCCGGTACTCCGGATTCACCGCCAGACACGCCAGCTCGCCCGCCTCGGACTCGGCAATCGGATACAACGCCGCGCAGGCGATGATCATGCCGTCACGCTCCACCACACTGAACTGCTCGATTTCCCGCTCCAGCACCTCGCGCGAACGGCGCACAAGAATGCCCTGCTCTTCCAGCGGGCTGATCAGCTCGAGCAGGCCGCCGACATCCTCGATGGTCGCCTCACGAACGATCTCGAACTGCTCCTGCGCTACCAGCGTGCCACCGCCGTCGCGGGTGAACAGCTCAGTGAGCAGCGCACCATCCTCGGCGTAGCTGACGATGTGGCTGCGCGCTACCCCACCCTTGCAGGCCTCGGCGGCGGCATCGAGCAGCTCACCCTGATAGTCGCTGCCCAGGCGTTGCAGGTGCGCCGGAACCTGCTGCGGCCGCAGCTCACGCACCAGCTTGCCTTTGTCGTCCAGCAGGCCCGGCTCGGCGCCGAACAACAGCAACTTGTCAGCGCCCAGTTCGATGGCGGCACGGGTGGCGACGTCTTCGCAGGCCAGGTTGAAGATCTCGCCGGTCGGCGAATAGCCCAGTGGCGACAACAGCACGATGGAGCGCTCGTCGAGCAGGCGGCTGATGCCCTTGCGATCGATGCGCCGCACCTCGCCGGTGTGGTGGTAGTCGACCCCCTCCAGCACGCCGATAGGCCGTGCAGTCACCAGGTTGCCGCAGGCCACACGCAGGCGCGAGCCCTGCATGGGCGATGCGGCGATATCCATCGACAGGCGCGCTTCGATGGCCAGGCGCAGGGCGCCGACGGCGTCGATCACGCACTCCAGGGTCGCGGCGTCGGTGATGCGCAGGCCGTGATGGTAATGCGGGGTCAGGCCGCGGGCAGCCAGGCGGCTTTCGATCTGCGGGCGCGAGCCGTGGACCAGTACCAGCCGCACGCCCAGGCTGTGCAGCAGCACCAGGTCGTGGACAATATTGCCGAAGTTGGGGTGATCGACACCATCGCCGGGGAGCATGACCACGAAGGTGCAGTCGCGATGGGCATTGATGTACGGGGAGGCATGACGCAGCCAGTTGACGTATTCGGGCATGACAGGGCCTGTGGATAAGTGAACGAGACGGGTGAAGGCGCACAACGTTCGAAAGTCATCGTCGGAACAGGCTTGCGGTCACGCGCGGTCTCCTCTAGGCAGGAACGAATCAGGTCAGTTGACGTTTAGCTCAGGCAATAGTGCCGGACAAGATCACGCAATAGACGCACGGTAGGCTCGATTCGTGACATTTCAAGGTACTCGCCCGGCTGATGGGCGCAAGCGATGTCGCCGGGGCCGAGCACGATGGTCTGGCAACCCAGCTGTTGAAGATAAGGCGCTTCGGTGCCAAAGGCCACCGCTTCGGCACGATGACCGGTCAGACGCTCGGCCAGTTGCACCAGCTCGGCGTCGGCGGCCTGCTCGAACGGCGGTACCTCGGGGAACAGCGGCGCATAGTCGATGCGCACTTCATGGCGCTCGGCCACAGGTTTGAGCTTTGCCCGTATAGCCGCACGCAGTTGCTCCACGTCCATCCCTGGCAACGGGCGCAGGTCGAACTCCAGGGCGCACTGGCCACAGATGCGATTGGGGTTGTCGCCGCCGTGGATGCAGCCGAAGTTCATCGTCGGGGTGGGCACGGTGAACTGCGGATTGCGGTAGGTCTGCTGCCACTGCTGGCGCAGGCCCATGAGTTCGCCCATCACCGCGTGCATGGCCTCCAGGGCACTGTGGCCCAGGCTTGGATCCGACGAATGGCCGCTGCGCCCGAGAATATCGATGCGGTCCATGAGGATGCCCTTGTGCATGCGGATCGGCTTCAGCCCAGTGGGTTCGCCGATCACCGCCGCCCGGCCCAGCGGCTGTCCCGCTTCGGCCAGGGCGCGAGCGCCCGACATCGAGCTTTCTTCATCGCAGGTGGCGAGGATCAGCAGCGGTTGCTTGAAGTCGTGCTCCAGCAGCGGGATCACCGCCTCGATCACCAAGGCGAAGAAGCCCTTCATGTCGCAACTGCCCAGCCCTACCCAGCGGCCATCCACTTCGGTGAGCTTCAACGGGTCGCTGCTCCACAACTGTGGATCGAACGGCACCGTATCGCTGTGGCCGGCCAGCACCAGGCCGCCCGGGCCGGTACCGCGGCTGGCGAGCAGGTTGAACTTGCCTGGAGTGACCTCCTGGACCTCGCAACGGAAACCCAGATCGCCCAGCCAGTTGGCGAGCAGGTCGATGACCTGGCGGTTGGACTGGTCCAGTGCGGCCTGGGTGCAGCTGACCGAGGGGGCGGCGATCAGGGCGGCGAACTGGTCTTTGAGCGATGGCAACGGCATGCACGAACTCCTCGTAAAGCATGGCGGTCATCATAGCAATGCCGTCCCTTGGCAGGGCAACTCCTGTAGACTCTCCGGCAACCACGCCTTCCTTCGAGCCAGCGATGCACAAAGAAACCGAACTCAAGCTCCGCGCCAGCCGCGAGACCCTTGCCGCCCTGCGCGAGCACCCCTTGCTGAAGAAGCGCAACAAGTCCGGCTGGCAGACCCGCGAACTGCTCAACCAGTACTTCGACACCCCCGACCGCGAGCTCTCTGCAGCCCGCGTCGCCCTGCGCCTGCGCCGCGACGGCGAGGTCATCATCCAGACCCTCAAGTGCCGTGGGCAGAGCGTTGCCGGCCTGTCCGAGCGCAACGAGTACGAGTGGTACCTGGACAAGGTCAAGTTGGACCTGAAGAAACTCGACGCCAGCTGCTGGCCCGAGCAATTGGCCGAGCTGGACAAGAAGACCATCAAGCCATTGTTCACCACCGATTTCACCCGCGAATACGCCGAGATCTCCTGGGGTCGCGGCAAGGCCAAGGTGGTGATCGAAGCCGCGCTCGACCAAGGCTTCGTCATTGCCGGCAAACGCAAGGAAGAAATCTGCGAGCTCGAGCTGGAGCTGCGTGAAGGCGCCCCTGAAGCCCTGCTGGAGCTGGCTGCCGAGCTCTCCGCCACGCTGGCCCTGATGCCCTGCGACATCAGCAAGGCCGAGCGCGGCTACCGCCTGCTCGAGCCAGATAGCTACGAGTTGAGCCTGCCACACACCGAGCTGGACGCCGAAATGGCTGTGGATGACGCCTACGCCGCGCTCGCCTGGCAACTGCTGGGCAGCAGCCAGCGCCTGGCAGAACAGTACCGTCATAACGGCCACTGGCGCCTGCTGCAGGAATGGGTGCAGTGCCTGGCAGAGCTGCGCGCCCTCACCAGCAGCCTGGGCCAGGCCGCGCCACGAGCTACCACCCGTGACCTGCGCGCCCGCCTCGACGCCCTGCTCGAAGACTGGCGCCCGCTGGTACAGGCCGGCAACGAGGACGAAGACATCCGCCGCGCCGCGCCCGAGCAGTTCGCCGAAGAGCTGGAAGACACCCGCTGGGGCCAGTTCTCCCTGGAAACCTCGCGCTGGCTGCTGGCGCGCGCCTGGACCGTGGAGCGCAAGGGCCGCGGCGAGCGCCAGGGCAAGGCCCAACTGGCCAGCTGGCTGCACCACCAACTGGGTGAAGAAGGCCGCGCGCTGAAACTGCCGCTGTACACCCAGCGCCCAGAGGATCTGGGGGAGCAGTTGCCGCGCATCGAGCAGTTGCTGACCTGGCTGCACCACGCCCGCCAGGTGCTGGAAGTGCCGCAACTGGACCGCCTGTACGGCGATCTGAAGAAGCTGCACGAACTGGCCGAGCAGCCGCTGGCCGAAGAGCAGTCGGACGCGCTGTTCGAAGCCCGCATCGAGCAGGCTCGCGCCATCGACCAGAGCCGCGCCTGGAAACACCTGCTCAAGGTGTAATCGCGCGTCGGCTTCTTCGCAGGTAAATCGGGGCACCGACCCGATTTACCTGCGAAGGCCTCACCTCGATAGCGGCAGGCAGGTGGTGGACTTGATCTCCGAGAGCGCCACGATCGAATTCACTTCCTGTATCCCCGGTACGTTCGACAGCTTCTCGAAGAAGAACCGCTCGTAGGCCTCGATGTCCGAGGTGACGATACGCAACAGGAAGTCGACCGCCCCCATCAGCACATAACACTCCAGTACTTCCGGAAAGCCGCGGATCGCCTCGGTGAACTCGGTGAAATTCGAACGCCCATGGGCGTTGAGTTTCACCTCGGCGAATATCTGCGTGTTCAGACCGACTTTCTTGCGGTCCAGCAAGGTGACCTGGGCGCGAATAACCCCTTCATCCTTCAGGCGCTGTATCCGACGCCAGCAAGGCGACTGCGACAGCCCGACACGGTCGGCGATCTGCGCGCTGGACAGCGACGCATCCTCCTGCAGCAGTTCAAGAATGCGCCTGTCGTAGGCATCCAGCTCGCTTTGCATGATTAATTCTCCAGATGCCAAAAATACGACAATTATTATTCGTCCAACTACAAAACAAGGGCAATCATAGCGAAGAAATGCCGGTTTTGACCTGCGAGAATTTCTCCACATCGAAGGAGACGCTCCATGAATGCACTCGAACGGCACACCCCCCAGCCCCGTAGCGACGCCTGGGCCGCCAGCGCCCTGCATGGCGAGGTCCGCTACCGCCTCGACATCGAGGCCGAGCCGGACAGCCTGTGCCGGGTACTCAATCTCTTCGCCCTGCAGTTCCTCACACCGCACAGCGTGCAGGTGTGCCAGCGCGACGGCCTGCTGGAGCTGGAGATCGGTATCGACGGCCTCAGCTGGCACCGCGCCGGGGTGATCGCGCAGAAGATGCGTAACCTGGTGTGTGTCGGCGAGGTCTTTCTGGAAAGCGTGCCGAAACTGTCTGAGGTGGCGGCGGGCTGACGCTGCCCCGCAAGATTCGGAAACGCCTTCCCCAAGGCCCTGCCCCGCTCTGCAGCTAACCTTGCCTGGGCCTTTCAGCAGCCTCGGCAAGGACGCCGCCATGCACAACCCTGACGATCACAGCCTCGACCTCAAACGCCTCCTCGACACGCTGCTCGCCGAACATCGGCTGGCCCCCGCCGATGCCCTGCGTGCACTCGAACACGCCGCCAGCCAGCCCGGCCACCCGCTCGAAGTCCTCGCCAGCCTGGCCCTGAGCGACTGCCTGCGGCCCGGTCATACCCTGGACCTCGACACCCTGTGCCAATGGCTGGCAGAAAGGGTCGGCCAACCCTTTCTGCGCCTGGACCCGTTGCAGGTCGATCTGGCTCGCGTCGCCGGCCTGATCTCGCCCGCTTTCGCCCAGCGCCACGGCATCCTCGCCGTGGCGCTGGATGCGACCGGCATTACTGTCGCCAGCGCACAGCCCTACCAACGCGAGTGGGAAGCCGACCTGAACCGCAGCCTAGGCCAGCCGATTCGCCGGGTGCTGGTCAGCCCTGTGCAACTGCGCCAGCTCGGCGACACGTTCCAGCGCCTGTCGCGATCCGTGCAGGGCGCCCACCAGCAGCAGCGCGCAAGCCTGGGCGAACTTGAGCAGCTCCTGGAGCTCGGTGGGCGCAGCACCGCCATCAGCGCCGATGATGCGCACATCGTGCATATCGTCGATTGGCTGCTGCAGTACGCCATCGAGCAGCGTGCCAGCGATATCCATCTCGAACCACACCACGACGAGGGTCGCTTGCGCTACCGCATCGACGGCCTGCTGCATACGGTCTACCAGTTTCCCGCCGGCGTGGTCCTGGCGCTGGTCAGCCGCCTCAAGCACCTCGGGCGAATGGATGTCGCCGAGAAGCGCCGCCCACAGGACGGACGCCTGAAAAGCCGCCTGCCCGGCAGCGCGCAAGTCGAGTTGCGCCTGTCGACCCTGCCGACACCGTTCGGCGAAAAACTGGTGTTGCGCCTCTTCGATCCCGAACAACTGCACGAAGACCTGGAGCGCCTGGGGCTCGAAGGTGCCTTGCTGGAGCAGTGGCAGGCGCTGTTGGCAAAGCGCCAGGGCATCATCCTGCTCACCGGCCCCACCGGCTCGGGCAAGACCAGCACGCTCTACGCCAGCCTGAAGCACCTGGCCACGCCAGAGGTCAACCTGTGCACCATCGAAGATCCGATCGAGCGCCTGGAGCCCGGCTTCAATCAGTTGCAGGTCCAGCCCGGCCTCGACCTCGGCTTTGCCAACGGCGTGCGCGCGCTGCTGCGCCAGGACCCGGACATCATCATGATCGGCGAGATACGCGACCGCGAAACCGCCCAGGTGGCGGTCCAGGCGGCGTTGACCGGACACCTGGTGCTATCGACCCTGCACACCAACGACGCTTGCAGCGCCATTACTCGCCTGCAGGAGCTGGGTGTGCCGATTACCTGATAAAGGCCACGTTGATCGGCGTGATGGCCCAGCGTCTGGCACGCACCTTCTGCAGCGCCTGCAAGGGACGTCCCGGCACTCGTGAAACGGCATGTCGCCAGTGTCGCGGTACTGGTTACCAAGGGCGCACGGGGCTTTTCGAACTGCTCGTGCTGGACAACGCCCTGCGAACTCGGATCGGCCCGGACAGCGACCTTGCCAGCCTGCGCCAGCAGGCTCTGGCGCAGGGCATGCGCGACCTGCGCCGCTGCGGTGAAGAGAGGGTGGCTTGGGGCGTGACCAGCCTCGCGGAAGTCCTTCGGGTATGTGCCTGAGCGCCCGGCATACGCAGCGTGCAAAGGAACTTGCGGCCCGCGCGGCGATCCAAACTCGCATCCCCCGCCCTCATCGTTCGAGGTAATTCACATGCGTTTCAAAACCGCCATTGCGGCTGCTGCCCTGCTGTCCCTGCCGATCGGCTCCGCCATGGCCGACGGCTTCTGGCGCAACGTCATTTCGTCCGGTGCGACCACCGGTTCGACCTACCTGACGTTCAAGGACCACAAACTGGTCGCGGCCGCCCAGGACGATGCCGGCAGCTTCGTGGCAAGCGAAGGTTCGATCCGCGGCCCGTACCTGGAAGCGGCGATGCGTCAGGTGCGTGCCGACAACCCTGGCGTCCAGGCCAGCGACATGGAACTGGCCAACGCGATCCTGGCCCGTAACCTCACCGCTCAGTAACCTGCATTCGACGCCCGCTGCGGGAGCGGGCTGCGCGAGCAGACCCGCGCAGCACCGCCTCCACAGCCGGCCCGGATTCAGCGATACGCGTCCACCGGCACGCAAGCACAGAACAGATTGCGATCGCCGTACACGTTGTCCACCCGATTCACCGCCGGCCAGTACTTGTGCAAGCGCACATGCGCACTGGGCGCGACCGCCTGCTCCAGGCTATATGGCCGATTCCAGGGTGCCAGCACATCGGCCAGCGTGTGCGGCGCATGCTTGAGCGGATTGTCCTCCGCTGGCCAATTCCCCTCCTGCACCTGGGCAATCTCGTCTCGGATCGCCAGCATCGCCTCGACAAAGCGATCCAGTTCCGCCTTCGACTCACTCTCGGTCGGCTCGACCATCAGCGTGCCCGGCACCGGGAACGACATGGTCGGCGCGTGGAAGCCATAGTCCATCAGGCGCTTCGCCACGTCCTCCTCGGTGATCCCGGTCTGCGCCTTGAGCGGACGCAGGTCGAGGATGCATTCATGGGCCACGCGCTGGTTACGCCCGCGATAGAGCACCGGAAAGGCCCCCGCCAGGCGGTTGGCCAGGTAGTTGGCGCTGAGGATCGCCACCTCGCTGGCATCGGCCAGCTGTGGCCCCATCAGGGCGATGTACATCCAGCTGATCGGCAAGATACTGGCACTGCCCCAGGGCGCTGCGCTGACGGCGCTGTTGTTCGGGTCCAGGCCCGGTACCGGCACCACCGGATGGCTGGCGACGAAGGGCTTCAGGTGTGCGCGCACCCCGATCGGCCCCATGCCCGGCCCACCACCGCCATGGGGGATGCAGAAGGTCTTGTGCAGGTTCATGTGCGAGACGTCGGCGCCGATATCCGCCGGACGCGCCAGGCCCACCTGGGCGTTGAGGTTGGCGCCGTCCATGTACACCTGCCCGCCCTGTTGATGGACCACCTCGCAGATTTCGCGAATGCCCTCCTCGTACACCCCATGGGTCGAGGGGTAGGTGATCATCAGGCACGACAATCGATCCCCGGCTTGGCGCGCCTTGGCCTTGAGGTCATCGAGGTCGACGTTGCCCGCCTCGTCGCAGTCGACGATCACCACCTCCATGCCCGCCATCTGCGCCGAGGCCGGGTTGGTGCCATGGGCCGACGACGGAATCAGGCACAGGGTACGCTGCGGTTGATGGCGGCTGCGGTGATAGCGGGTGATGGCCATCAGCCCGGCATATTCACCCTGGGCGCCGGAGTTGGGCTGCATGCAGATCGCATCGAAACCGGTGATCGCGCACAGCCAGCCCTCCAACTCGTCGATCATCGCCTTGTAGCCCTGCACCTGTGCAGCCGGTGCGAAGGGATGCAGCAGGGCAAAGCCAGGCCAGGTGATGGGAATCATCTCGCTGGTGGCGTTGAGTTTCATGGTGCACGAGCCCAGCGGGATCATCGACTGGTTCAGCGCCAGGTCCTTGTTCTCCAGCTGCTTGAGGTAACGCAGCATCTCGGTTTCGCTGTGGTGCAGGTTGAACACCGGGTGTTCGAGCAGCGGCGTGCTGCGCACCAGAGTGTCCGGCACTGCCGGGGGCAGGGGCTGCTGGTCGAGGGTCGCAACATCCAGCCCGTGGTCGACCCCGAGGAAGATGTCGAACAGTTTGAGCACCGTCGCTTCGTCACAGGTCTCGTCCAGACTCACGCCCAGATGCCCGCGCCCTAGAATGCGCAGGTTGATGCGTGCTTCTTCGGCACTTTCGATGATCGCGGCCTGGGTGCCGCCAACGTCGAGGGTGAGGGTGTCGAAGAAGTGCTGATTGAGGCGCTTGATGCCCTTGGACTGCAGCCCGGCCGCCAGGATCTGGGTCAGGCGCTGCACACGCTGGGCAATGCGCCGCAGGCCTTCGGGGCCATGGTAGACGGCGTAGAAACCGGCGATATTGGCCAGCAGTACCTGGGCGGTACAGATGTTGGAGTTGGCCTTCTCGCGGCGGATGTGTTGCTCGCGGGTCTGCAGGGCCATGCGCAGGGCGGTGTTGCCGCGGGCATCACGGGACACGCCGATGATGCGTCCGGGCATCGCCCGCTTGTAGTCGTCACGGCAGGCGAAATACGCCGCATGAGGCCCGCCATAGCCCATCGGCACACCGAAGCGCTGGCTCGAGCCGAGCACCACGTCGGCCCCGGTTTCGCCGGGCGGCGTCAGCACTACCAGGCTCAACAGGTCGGCGGCAACGCAGGCCAGCGCCTGCTGGCCATGCAACTGCTCGATCAAGGGCCGCAGGTCGCGAACCTCGCCATGGGTGTCGGGGTACTGCAGCAGCGCACCGAATACCTGATGCTTGCCCAGGTTCTCCAGCGAATCGACGATCAGCTCGAAGCCGAAACCTTCGGCACGGGTTCGCAAGACCGAGAGCGTCTGGGGGTGGCAGTGCTCGTCGGCGAAGAACGCATTGCTCTTGCTGCGTGCGACCCGCTTGGCCAGGGCCATGGCCTCGGCGGCGGCCGTCGCCTCATCGAGCAGCGAGGCGTTGGCCAGCGGCAGGCCGCTGAGGTCGATGATCATCTGCTGGAAATTGAGCAGCGCCTCGAGGCGGCCTTGGGCAATCTCCGGCTGATACGGTGTGTAGGCGGTGTACCAGCCGGGGTTTTCCAGCACGTTGCGCAGGATGACGGTTGGCGTGACGGTACCGTGATAGCCCATGCCGATCAGGCTGGTCCACACCTGGTTCTGCCCGGCGTATCCGGCCAGCCTGGCCAGGGCTGCCTGCTCGTCGAGGGCCGGGGGCAGGTCAAGCGGGCGACCGAAACGGATACCTGGCGGGACGGTCTGCTCGATCAGGGCATCGCGACTGGCAACCCCCAGCGCCGCGAGCATGGCGCTCTGTTCGCGGGCATCCGGGCCCAGATGACGCTGCAGAAAAGGGTTGGGCACTTGCAGTTGCAACAGGGATGGCGACTGGGACATGGCGATCTTCTCTTCCTGGACCAGTTCTCGTGGAGACTTACAAGTCTAGGAAGGGATCGACGACAGTGCGGAAAAACTTGCGTACAGGGCTGCATTGCAGCCCTGGTCAGATCAGATCAACCACCTACCCGGAAGCGATCCACTTCCTGGCGCAACTGCCCGGCCAGGCCCTCGAGCTCCTTGGCCGTGGCCGCCAGCTCATTGGCCACGTCGTGCTGCTCGCTGTTGGCCTGGGCGATGCTCTGCAGGTTACGGCTGAGCAGGTTCGCGGTGCTGCTCTGCTCCTGGGTCGCAGTGCTGATGGCGGTGAACTGTTCGCCCGCCGCGCGGCTCTGCTCGTCGATGCGCGCCAGTGCCTCGGCGACCTTTTCGTTGCGTTCCAGGCCTTCCTGCATCAGGCGATTGCCCTGCTCCAGGGTGCTGATCGCATGCCCGGTCTGCTGCTGGATACTGGCGATCATTCCGGAAATTTCATCGGTGGCCTGGCGGGTTCTCGCGGCCAGGCCACGTACTTCGTCGGCAACCACGGCGAAACCACGGCCCTGCTCGCCAGCGCGGGCCGCCTCGATGGCGGCGTTGAGCGCCAGCAGGTTGGTCTGCTCGGCAATCGCGGTGATGACCCCGACGATGCCGCCGATTTCCTGGGAACGCGCGCCCAGGCTGTCCATCACTGTGGCGGTGCCACCCAGCGCCTCGGCGATCTGCTTGAGCGAGACGGAGGCCTGGTCCATGGCGCTGCGGCCGATGCGCGTCTGCTGGGTATTGTCCTGGGCCATGCGCTCGGTGCCGGCCATGTTCTCGGCGATGTTCATCGAGGTGGCGCTGAACTCCTCGACGGCGCCAGCCATGCTGGTGATCTCGCCTGACTGCTGCTCCATGCCCTCGCAGGCACCGGACGAAAGCCCGGCCAGGGAGCGCGAGCGCGCGCTGACCTGCTCGGAAGCACTGCGAATGTGCTCGACCATGGTCGCCAGGGCATCCCCCATCTGGTTGAAGCTGCGCGCCAACTGGCCGATCTCGTCTTCGCTGGTCACCGCCAGGCGTGCACTGAGGTCACCCGCGCCCAGGGCTTCGGCCTGGCGCACCAGGTCGTCCAGTGGGCGAAGCTTGCGCCGCAGCAGCCAGAGCGTGGCGAGCACCGCCAGGACCATCGCCAGCAGGCTGCCGATCGCCAGGCGTAGGCCGACACTCCAGGTCACGTCGCGAATTTCCGCCTCGGGCATGCTCGCCACAACGGTCCACGGCCCCTCGGCAAAGGGCTCGACCACGCTGAACAGTTGCTGCTGGCCGTTGGTCCAGAAGCGGCCTTTGTCGCCCAGGCCAGCCACAGCGGCAACCGCAGCCTGCGCATCGGCCACGCCGGCAGGCGGCACCAGCCACTGGCCCTGGTTGTCGAGCAGCGCCAGCGAGCCGGTCTGGCCGATGCGGAAGCGCTTGAGATTGGCGAACTGCGCGTTCTGCGCATCGGTGTAGTCGAAACCGACGAACAACACGGCGATCACCCGGCCGCTGGCATCGCTAACCGGCACGTAACGGGTCATGTAGTTACGGTCGAACAGCACCGCACGCCCCACATACATCTGCCCGGCGAGCAGCTTGCTGTAGGCCGGGTGCTGGCGGTCCAGCTGGGTGCCAATGGCCCGGCTCCCGTCCTGTTTCTTGAGGTTGGTGGTGATGCGCACGAAGTCGTCGCCGCTGCGCACGAACAGCGTCGCGATGCCGGCGGTCATCTGCTGGAATTCATCGACTACCCGAAAGTCGTTGTTCATCAGCTGATCGCCCAGGTACAGGGCAGGCGTGGCCTGGCCGGCCACCTGCACGGTCTCGCCGGCATGCAGCGACAGGCCCGAGGCGAAGCGGCGCTCGAACAGGCCACTCAGGCGCTGGGTGTTGTCCTTGAGCGAGCCGTGGAAGGTGTCGAGCTGGTCGGCCAGCAGCCGCGCTTCACTGGCCAGGTGTTGCTGGCGGGTGGCGAGGTTGGCGTCGTCCAGCGAGCGCAGGGCGAACAGGGTACTGCCGGTGATCACCAGCGCCAGCACGATGGCGAGGGCGACGCCGAGTTGCGAGGCAATCCGGGCACGGGGTCGAGACATGGCGAAGCTCCTGGCAAGAGGCCGGGATCATCCTGATCACGCTGACCACCCGCTTTATTATTGAACGGGAAATCGCGCCCTCTTCCGGGACGCTGGTGCTAGTAGATCGGCGTCGCGGAGGAATACTTGAGTGTCGGACCGGGAAATACGCAAACGTTTTCCACGCGATGTGATCGTGCCGTCTGCTTCGCGGGCAAGCCCGCTCCAGAGATAGCGCAGACCTTGTGGGAGCGGCGGTTCGGCGCTCCCATTTACCCGCGAAAAAGACACCGCGCTGCCTGGCACGGGCTACGCCCGTGTTCGCGGGACAAGTCGGGGCGCCGAACCGCCGCTCCTACAGGCCCACGAATACCACGACGCGGTGCCACTCACTGCACCGCTGTCGCCTTCCAGCCGCCACCCAAGGCCAGGAACACACCGATCTGCCCCATCGCCACCTGGGTATTGGCCGCCGCCAGTTGCGCACGCACGTCGGTATAGGCGCGGGTCGCCTGCAGGTCGGCGAGGAACGACTCGCGCCCGGCCTCATAGCGGCGATGGGTCTGTTCGGCCGCTTCCTGCGCCGAGCGCTCGGCATCGGCCAGTGCATCGCGACGGTCCAGCAAGGCGCTGTACTGCGCCAGGCGGGTCTGGGTTTCGCGGATGGCGTTGAGCACCACGCCATCGAAATGCGCCAGCGCGGCCTGGGTCGAGGCTTCGGCTTCGCGAATCCGGGCACGGGTGCCGTTGGTGGGGATGGCCCAGCTGATCTGCGGGCCAAAGCCCCAGCGGTTGGTCGAAGGCTCGCCGAGGTTTTCAAGAATGCCGATGGTGCCGACCTGGGCGCCAATGCTGATGTTCGGATACAGGGCGCCGGTGGCCACGCCAATGGTCGCAGTGGCAGCCGCCAGTTGGCGCTCGGCCTGACGCACGTCGGGACGGCGCTTGAGCAGCGCCGCGCCATCGCCCACCGGAATCAGTTGGGCCAGATGCGGCAGCTCGGCGCACTCGGCGGTGCCCGGCGGCAACTGGTCGACCGGTTTGGCCAGCAATGCGGCGAGGGTATAGAGCCCGGCCTCGCGCTCGGCCTTGAAGCGCGGCAACTCGGCACGCAACGACTTGAACTGGGTTTGCGAGCGGGTAACGAGGGTCTCGTCGCCACGGCCAGCATCGCGCAAGCGCTGGTTCAACTGCACGCTTTGCTGCTGCAGGTCGAGCGATTCGCGGGCGATGTGGTACTCCTCATTGGCCGAGCACACCTGGGTGTAGGCCTTGACCACATCGGCCACCAGGGTGATGCGCGCAGTGTCGGCGGCGGCCTGCACCGCGTCGGCATTGGCCTTGGCAGCTTCGGTGCCGCGCTTGAAGGTACCCCACAGGTCGAACTGGTACGAGGCGCTGAGAATCGCCTCGCCGATGTTGGCCACCGGGACTTTTTCCGGCAGCAGGAAAGCTTCGCCAGACTCCTGCAGGCGCTGGGCGCCGGCCTTCGCGCCGCCGCTGAAGCCCCCCTGCGACTCGGCGACCTCGACCTGTGCGCGAGCCTTGGCGATGTTCGCCGCCGCCACGCGCAGCTCGGTGTTGGCGCTCAACGCCTGGCGCACCAGCGCATTCAGGCGCGGGTCCTGGTACAACTGCCACCAGTCATCCGGCACCGGCGCCGACACCACGCTCGCGGCATCCTGGCGCAACGGGCCGTTCAGGTCGCTGCGCTGCACCGCGGCATCCTCGGGTACCTGGTAATCGGGACCGACCATGGCGCAGGCCCCCAGCGACAGCGCCATCCCTGCAAGCATCAGGCGTTTCATGGCCGCTGGCCCTCGATGATCGACACCGTGGCAGTACGCCCGGCGATCATGCGGAAATCTGCCGGCACCTCATCGAAGGCGATACGCACCGGGATCCGCTGGGCCAGGCGCACCCAGCTGAACGCCGGGTTGACGTTGGGCAGCAGGTTGGCGCCACTGACGCGGTCACGGTCCTCGATCCCTGCCGACAGGCTTTCGACATGGCCGCGCAGGCGTGTGTCATCGCCCATCACGCGGATGTCCACGGCATCGCCGACATGGATGCCACTGAGCTTGGTTTCCTCGAAGTAGCCATCGACATGGTACGAGGCGCTGTCGACCACCGACAGCACCGGTCGGCCCGCAGTGACGAACTCATGGGCCCGCGGTGCGCGGTCGTTGAGGTAGCCGTCCACCGGGCTGCGCACCACCGAACGGTCGAGGTTGAGCTGCGCGGTATCGACCGCCACCTGCGCCTCGCTCACCGCCGAGCGGGCACGAGCCTCGCGCGACTGGCTCTCTTCGAGCTGCTCGGCCGCCACCAGGTTGCCCAGCTTGCGATTGCGCCGGGTTTCGCGGGCGGCCTGGGCCAGGGTTTCCTCGCGCTCGGCCAGGGTCGCCCGGGCCTGGCGCAAGGCTAGGCCAAAGCGGTCCTGATCGATGGTGAACAGCACGTCACCACGCTTGACCACCTGGTTGTCGCGCACCTCGACCTTCTGGATCAGCCCGGACACATCCGGGGCGATCTGGATCACGTCGGCGCGGATATGGCCGTCGCGGGTCCAGGGCGCGAACATGTAATACACGACCATCTGCCAGACCAGCACGGCCGCGAAGGTCACCACCAGCAATGTCAGGACCACACGGCCCAAGGTCAACAACGGTTTTTTCATGGCAGCATCAGGCTTCGGCAAAAGTGATCCACCGCACCCAGCAGTACGGCGTAGAGAGCAACGTTGAACAACGCCCGGTGCCAGACCAGGCGGTAGAAATGCAGGCGCACCAGCACAGCGTGCACGCCCAGGAACAGCAGGTAGGTGGCAAACATCATCACCAGCAGCGTGGGCAGGAACACCCCGCTGATATCCAGTTCACCGATCACAGCGGCGCTCCGTCGATTCCAGGTGGCAGTTGCGGTTGTTCGACCGGCTCGAGCATCACCTCGACGCCCGGCAACAGCGCCAGACGCAAGCCGGCCAGGGCATGCAGCAGGTGAACGCGGGGCTCGCCGCGCTCGTTCAGCTCGTCCAGTGCCAACGCCAGGCGTGCCCGCTCCATGTTGCGCAGCAGCGCTGCAGGTGCGTGCAGGCGCTCGCCGGCGCGCAGGCAGCTCGAGTAGTGACCGCCGACTTCCTCGATGACCGTCTGCAAGCGCTGGCGGGCCTGCTGGCCGACACGCGGCATGTAGGCCAGCAGGTCGAGCAGGTTCAGGCCCACACGCAGGTCGCGCAGGGCAACGCCGCTGTCCTGGCCGGTCTGCGACAGGCGCGGCAGATGCTGCATCAGGCGGTCGAGCATCTGCACACCGACCTTGCGCTGTTCAGCCAAGCTCGCAGGCTCGGTCATCTCGACGATGTCGCGCCAGGTGAAGCGGGTCATGCGCTTGGCGGCCAGCTCCACACCGAACGGGCGCACCACCAGGGTCCAGATGAAGGCAAACAGCAGCCCGACCGGGCCTGCCAGGTTGGCATTGAGGAAGGTGAAGAAGTCGGCGTCGTAGGCGCCCTGGATGCTGATGAAGGTCGAGGTGTTGACGATGGTCAGCAGGGTGCCGAGGTAGAAACGCGGCTGCACGGTGAGGGTGCCGACCACGATGAAGGGTACGGCGAATGCCAGCACCAGCATCGGGAAGTCGTGCAGGTTCGGCAGCACCAGGAACAGGTAGACGCTGGAGAAGATCACCGACATCAGCGTCCAGAAGAAAAAGCGGTAGATCTGCGGCGCCGGATCATCCATCGCCGCAAAGAAGCTGCAGGCCACGGCGGCGAGGATCACGGCACTGGCGCCGTCGTTCCACCCCAGGCCGATCCACAGGCCACAGGCGACGATGATCGCGGTGACGGTGGAGAACACCGAATACAGCATCAGGCCGCGATCGAAGAATGGCGTCAGGCGGCCCAGCCGCCAATGACGGTAGACCGCCCGCCAGGGCTTGGTGTCGTCCAGGCGCAGGGCATGCTGCAGGGTGCAGCAGTCCTGCCAGAGATCGAGCCATTCGCTGAGGCGGTAGAGGGCGTTGGACAGCAGTAGGGCATGGCGCTGATCGAGCGCATCGGCGTGCGGTTGCACGCGGGCGATCTGCTCGTGCAGCGCGGTCCAGCGCGCGACCGAAGCGCTGTCGGCGGTGCCTTTGAGCCACTCTCGGGCCGATGCCAGCAGCGGCTGGACCTGTGCGAACTGCTCCGGCGCGCGACCTTCGAGGGCGACCAGCGCATCATCAAGGGCATCGATCACCGGCAGCAGGTGGATCATGCGGCCGCGCAGTTCCCGGGCGTTCTTCACGGTGTGCGGGCCGGCGCCTTCGTGGCCGAGCTGGCCGATCATCAGCTCCAGGCTGTTGAAAGTGGCAACCATCGAGCCGCGCAGGCCCGCGACCTTTCCGGCGCCAGTGTCTCGGCTCAGGTACAGATCGCTGTAGCGGATCGCCTCGCCAAACCAGGTGCCCGTGGCGCCCACCACCACCGGCGCCAGGCGACGCGGCCAGAAGATCGCACCCACCACCGCGGCGCAGACGATGCCAAGGCAGATTTCCTGCGCCCGCGACGAGGCGACATCGAACACCGCGAGCGGGTTGTCGACCACGGCCAGGGCGATCATCGGCAAGGTGTAGCCGGCCAGCATCAGCATGTAATTGTTGGCCGTGCGCAGGTTCAGCGAGAGGAACAGCAAGGTGCCGGTCCACAGGGCGATGGCGATGCTCAGCAACAACGGTGACTGCACCAGCGGTGGCACCAGCAGCACCGCGCCGCCAGCACCGAGCAGCGTGCCGACTGCGCGGTACAAGGCCTTGGAACTGGTGGGGCCGACGAAGGGGCTGGACACGATGTAGACCGTGGCCATCGCCCAGTAGGGGCGCGGCAGTTGCATCAGCAAGGCGATGTACAGGGCAATCATCGACGCGGCGAAGGTACGCACGCCATAGAACCAGTCGCGCGCCGGCGGTACCGAACTGAAGAAGCCGTTCACACCGGCGCCCCCTGTGCAGCGACTTCGAAGGCGTGGATGACCCGCAGGGTGGCTTCCAGGTCGGCGGCCGAGATACCGTGCAGCACCTCGCGGCGCAGACGTACCAGCTCGCGCTCGATGGATTCGGCCAGGGTGCGGCCTTCGGCGGTCAGGCTCAGCGCCTTGGCACGTCGGTCGAGCGGATCCTCGGTGCGGCACACCAGCCCGGCCTTGCACAGTTGGTCGAGCAGACGCACCAGCGACGGGCTTTCCAGGCCGGCGGCCTGGGCCACGGCCACCTGGTGCACACCATCGCCCAGGCGCACGATCATCAGCAACGGCACCGCACAGGCTTCGGAGATGCCATAGCCGGTCAGCGCCGCATGGCAGATGCGCCGCCAGTGGCGACCGGCAACGACCATGCCGCTGCTGACTTTCAGGTGCAGTGCGTCGAGTGTCATGTGGAAGAACCGAGGATATTCATAGTTTGCTAACTATCAATATACGCCCAGCCCTCCCCCCTTCGTCAACCGGGGGCGATGAACAGTATGTTCGTGGGAGCTGGCTTGCCCGCGAAGGCCTTACCACCACCCCACCGACCTCAAGGCTGAACCTGGTCCTCCAGCTTCATGGTCAAGGCCAGGGTGCTGCCCAGCGCGATCGCCTGGTCGCGCCACTCCAGGTAGCGTCCTTCATCGCTGCGACTGAAATGCACCGCCAGCTCCTCGGCCGCCTGCATCACCCCCGCCCCCGCCGCAAGCTCCAGCCAGTACAGCGCCGCCCGCGTATCCGACTCGACATGCAGTCCATGCAACAGCCGGTAGCCCACCTCGAACCGGCAACGTGCCTCGCCACGCTGGGCCCCGCGCAGGAACCACTGGTATGCCTCGGCCGGGTTTATCTCCCATTCCTGATCGGCATCGCAGACTTCTTCCTCGTACAGGTCGCCCAGGGCCGCAGCAGCGTGCGACAGGCCACGTTCGAAAGCATGCCGGTAATGCTCCGCGGCGGTGGCATAGCACACCGTCACACCCTTGCCGAAATAGTGCTGTTGCCCCAGGTTGAACCAGGCCGCGGCGTTGCCCTGCAGCGCGGCCATGCGCAGCAGATGGCTGGCCAGCGCCGTGTCGGCGCGCCAGTAGCGGCCATTGAGCCAGATCCAGCCAAGGTCGTTGAGCACCGCAGCATTGCCCGCCAGTGCCTGGTGCCGTAGGTCGGCGTAGATCGCCTGCACATCCACTGCCTCGTCCAGACGGCTCACCAGCGCAGAGCGCTCACCCAGCACCGCCCACTGGGTGGGTATGCCGACGCCAGCGAACAGGCGCAGGTGTCGCCGGGGAATGGCTGGCGCAGGCACGATGCGCTCAGGCAGGAGACGGGCGAGCAGCGAATGGATATTGCTGACAGCAGACATGTTCATCCTCATTGAACGTCCCACAGTTCCGACCTCGACTGTGATGAGGCGATTCTGCGCGACGACACGACGAAACCTGTCGCGAACGATTCACCTCGACGCAACCAAATCGCGGTTCCGCGATCTCAGCGCAAAGTAGCGAATTGCCATCTGCCGCGGTGCCCGCCATGCTAATGCCGCAAGCCTAGACAAGGACGTTACCCTTTGCCGTTCGCCACTACCCGCGCCACCCTCAGCCGCCAGTGGGCGCTGCTGCGTCAATTGCCCAGCCGCTCACCGGGAGTCACCAGCGCCGAACTGGTCTGGCGCCTGCGCGATGTCGGCTTCAATGTCAGCAAGCGTACGGTCGAGCGCGACCTCAACGAGCTGTCGCTGATCTTCCCGCTGGAGCGCAATGACAAAAGCATTCCATTCGGCTGGCATTGGTCGGCCAGCGCCATGGGCGAGCCGCGTGGCAATTTCGACTTGCTCGACTACCTGCGTGGCGACCCGCAGCAGCCCCGTCAGGGCACGGGGCTGGAACTGCAGGCGTGGGTCAGCGATCAGCTGGCGCGACAGCTGCGAGAAGTGCCGTTGAGCGCGAACATGCAGTTGACGGCGCTGCAACATGGCCATCGATTGCGGGCGACGGTAGAAGACGGCTGGACGTTACGCTGGTGGGTATTGGGCCAGGGTGAGGCCGTGGTGGTCGAGCAGCCGGAAGCCCTGAGAGATGAGATTCACAAGACGCTGAGTAATGCGGCCGCCCGATACCTGACCTGATAACGCGGAACAGGCACCCAACCTGCTTGCGCGCGGAACTACCTCTGCATCCCCCAACGCCGTACGGTCAACCGCTCGAGGGTATTGAACACCAGGCCCTCCACCAGCAAGCCGATCAGGATCACCACCGCCAACCCGGCAAACACCTTGTCGGTATACAGCTCGTTGCGGTTCTGGAAGATGTACCAGCCCAGCCCGCCCTTGCCGCTGCTGGCGCCGAACACCAGCTCGGCGGCGATCAGGGTGCGCCAGGCGAAGGCCCAGCCGATCTTCAGACCCGAGAGAATCGACGGCAATGCCGCCGGCACCAGGATGTGCAGCACCAGGCGCAACCCACGCAGGCCATAGTTGCGCCCGGCCATGCGCAGGGTCTCGGACACGCCGAGAAAACCCGCGTAGGTGTTGAGCGCCAGTGCCCAGAGCACCGAGTGCACCAGCACAAAGATCAGACTGTTGTCGCCCAGGCCAAACCACAAGAGGGCTAGCGGCAACAGTGCGATGGCCGGCAGTGGGTTGAACATGGAGGTCAGGGTACCCAGCAGGTCGCGGCCGAACTGGGTCGAGACCGCCAGGCTGGTCAAACCGAAGGCCAGTACGATCCCCAGCACATAGCCCTTGAGCAGCACCACCAGCGAGACCCCGACTTTCGCCGGCAGCTCGCCACTGACCATCCCGTCCCAGAACGCCACCGCCGTTTGCAGAAAGGTCGGCAGCAGCAGGTCGTTGGCGGTGTAGCGCGCCACCGCCTCCCAGATCAAGGCGAGCAGCACAAGAATCACGGTCTTGCGCAACCAGGCCTGTTGCCACAGACGTTGGGCAAGCGGCAGATCACGCTCCAGCGAAAGCCCTGGCAGGGGCTGCAGCGGCACTTCGTATTCCTGGCGTGCAGGTGTGGTCGTCATGCGCAGGCTCCTCCTGTCAGTAAGCGATGCGGATATCGTTGAAGCCCAGGTCCGAGGCCTGCTCCGGCTCACCGGCCTCGTCGAACAGCAGGCGATGGATACGCCGGGCGCTGGCCTGGAAATCGCTGCCACCCAGGCTGCCCAGATCGTATTGGTGGCTGTGCACCTCGGCCCGTACCCGTCCCGGATGCGGCGACAGCAAGAGGATGCGGTTGCCCACCACCAGCGCCTCCTCGATAGAGTGGGTGACGAACAGCAGCGTGAAGCGCACCTCTTCCCACAACAGCAGCAATTCTTCCTGCATCTTGCGCCGGGTCAGGGCGTCGAGCGCGGCGAAGGGCTCGTCCATCAGCAGCACCTTCGGCTGCGTGGCCAGCGCGCGGGCAATCGCCACACGCGCCTTCATGCCGCCAGACAAGGTGTGCGGGTAGGCATCGGCGAAGGCGGCCAGGCCGACCTTCTCCAGATAGTGCAGCGCCCGCGCCTCGGCCTCGGCGCGCTTGAGTTGGCCAGAGACCAGCAGCGGAAACATGACGTTCTGCTTGACCGTCTTCCATGGCGGCAACTGGTCGAACTCCTGGAACACGACAATGCGGTCAGGACCTGGGCCCTTGACCGGCTGGCCCTGCAACAGGATCTGCCCTTCGCGCGGCTCGATGAAACCGGCCACGGCCTTGAGCAAGGTCGACTTGCCGCACCCGGACGGGCCCAACAGTACGAAGCGGTCGGCGCGATCGACTTCGAAGCTGACCTGGTGAGTAGCCCGCACCACGCGCTGCGCGGTGCGGTATTCGAGGCTGAGATTGTCCACCTTGAGCAGCGGTGGGGTGTCGACACGGCTCAGGTTGCTGGCCGTGTGGCCTGGCAATGGGGCGGTCATGGTCGATCAGCTCCCTTGCAATGGGCGCTCATCCTGGAAGAAGTAGTCCTTCCACGACTCGGGCTTGTGCTTGATGGCGCCGACCCGGTAGAGGAATTCGGCCAGTGGGTAAGTGTTCTTCGGCGTGATGGTGAACTCGTACTGCGGGTTGTCGATCAGCTTGATCAACGCGTTGCGATCGATCTTGGCCTTGGTCACGCGGATGTAGGTATCGGCGGCTGCGGCCTTGTCTTTCTGGGCGAAGTCGGCGGCTTCGGCGAGCGCATCGACGAACGCCTTGTAGGTCTTGGGGTTGTCCTTGCGGAACTTCTCGGTGGCGAACAGCAGGGTTGGCGAGTTGGGGCCGAGCAGGTCGTAGCTGTTGAGCACGATGTGCACGTTCTTGTTGGCCAGCGCCTGGTCCTGGAACGGTGGGTTGGAGAAATGCCCGTTGAGTTCGGTGCCGCCGGCCAGCAGCGCAGCTGTGGCATCTGGATGCGGCACGGCCAGGGTGTACTTGTCGAGGCGGTTGTACTCCTTGTCGCCCCACTGCTTGGCCGCCGCGTATTGCAGGAAGCGCGACTGTACCGAAACACCCACCGCCGGCACGGCGATACGGTCCTTCTCGGAAATGTCGGCGATGGTCTTCACATTGGGGTTGCTGCTGACCAGGTAGTACGGGAAGTTGCCCAGCGAGGCCACGGCCTTGACGTTCTGCCGGCCGTAGGTGCGATCCCAGACGGTGAGCAACGGCCCGACGCCGGCGCCGGCGATGTCCACAGAGCCCGACAGCAACGCATCGTTGATCGCCGCGCCCCCGGAAAGCTGCGCCCAGTCGACCTGAATGTCGATGCCCTGCTCCTTGCCGTGCTTCTCGATCAGTTGCTGGTCACGAACGACGTTGAGCAACAGGTACACGATGCCGAACTGCTCGGCGATACGGATCTTGCCTTCGGCCTGGGCCACCGTCGGCGCCGCGAGGCCGCCTACGATCAGGCTGGCGCCCAGGCCGATGCTGGCCGCCAGGCGGCTGATGGATTTACGCATGATGAGGGTCCTCAGTCGTCAGAACGGGGCATCGCCCTGGATGGTGGTGCGGTAGAGCTTGCGGCGCAGGTGCGCGGGGCAGCCGGCAGCCAGGTGGATCAGCGAACGGTTGTCCCAGAACACCATGTCGTGGGGCTGCCAGGCGTGGCGGTAGATGTTCTGCTCAAGCACGCTCAGGGCGTAGAGCTGCTGCAGTACATCGCGGCTCTCGTCATCGGGCAGGCCGACGATGCGAGTGGTGAAGCCCTCACTGACGAACAGCGCCTTGCGGCCGTTCTCCGGGTGAGTGCGTACCACCGGGTGGATGACTTCGTTGACCTGGGCCAGTTGCTCGGCGGTCAGGGTCGGGCGCCAGTTGCCCTCGAACTTGGTTTCCGAATAACGAGCGGTATAGGAATGCGCAGCGCTGCGTCCCTCGACCACCTTGCGCAGCGCATCGGGCACCGCGTCCCAGGCCTTGTGCATGTCGGCGAACAGGGTGTCGCCACCCTCGCTGGGCAGTTCCTGGGCGTGCAGCATCGAGCCGAGGCTCGGCAGCTCTTTGTAGGAGAGGTCCGAATGCCAGAACTTGCCGGCATCACCCAGGCCAATGTTGCGACCGTCCTCGATGATGTTGGAAACGATCAGAATCTCGGGGTGGTTTTCCAGCAGGAACTGCTTGAGCACATGGATCTGCAGTACGCCGAAACGGCGGCTGAAGGCGATCTGCTGTTCGGGGGTGATGCGCTGGTCGCGGAACACCAGGACGTGATGGTCCAGGTGGGCGCGATGAATACGGTTGAAATCTTCGGCGTTGACCGGCCGGGACAGGTCCAGCCCAATGATCTCGGCACCGACGGCACCGGAGAAGGGGCGGATTTCGAAGCGTTGCGGCTGTGCGCTGTCGATGGACGACAAGGCGTTCGAGGCGGCTGACATTGTTCACTCCCACGCAGTGCGCGACTTTCAGGGGCGCGCATCGATTCAGAAACGCACGGGGATTTCCCGTGTGGGTTCGAGTCGTGCGGCGCGCCGATTGGTCGGCAGGTACGCAGTGGGAGTGACTATAAAGTCATAAGAATGGAAATTTAAATATCTTTAGCGAATATGCATATACAGGAGCGGGCTTACAGGAGCGCCGCTCCCACACAGGATCACCGCTCGCGCAACGCCTCGGAACGCGCCTTGATGATCGGCTTGAGCAGGTAGCTCATGATGGTCTTCTTGCCGGTAAGGATATCCACCGTGGCGACCATGCCGGGGATGATCAGCAGCGGCTTCTCGTCAGAACCCAGGTGGCTTCTGTCGGTGCGCAGCTTGATCAGGTAGTAGGTGGTCTTCTTGTCTTCATCGGTGATGGTATCGGCACCGATCTGCTCGAGCTTCGCCTTCATGCCGCCATAGATGGTGTAGTCGTAGGCGGTGAATTTCACCGTGGCCTCCTGGCCGGGGTGCAGGAAGGCGATATCCTTGGGCAGGATCTTCGCCTCTACCACCAGCGTATCGTCCAGCGGCACGATCTCGATGATGTCGCTGCCCGGCTGGATCACGCCGCCGATGGTGTTCACCAGCAGTTGCTTGACGATACCGCGCACGGGCGATGTGACCATGGTGCGGTTGACCCGGTCATCCAGCGCCTTGCTGGTGGCCGTGGCCTTGTTCAGCTCAGTGCGAGCCTCGTTGAGCTGGGTGAGGGCCTCGCTGCGGAACTTGCCGCGGGTCTCCTCGATCTTGCTCTGCACTTCCTTGATCGCCGCTTCGGCACGGGGAATGGCCAGGGCGGTAGAGTCCATCTGGCCACGGTTCTCGACTTCGGCGCGACGCAGGCGCAGCACCTCGACCTGCGAGATCGCCCCCTGGGCCACCAGCGGCTCGGACATGGCGATTTCCTGGCGCAGCAACTGCAGGCTGTTGGCGTACTGGGCGCGCTTGGAGTTGAACTCGCGCAGTTCCTGCTGCTTCTGCACCAGTTGCTGCTCCAGACCACTGATCTCGTCATGCAACTGCTGGCGTCGGCTCTGGTACAGAGACTGTTCGCTGGCAGCCTGGCTCGGCGCGGCCTTGCGCAGTTCTTCATCGATCTGCAGCGGTGTGTCGTCGACCTCGGCGCTCAGGCGCTGCACGCGCAGGGCCATGGCCAGGCGCGAGGCCTCGGTCTCGTCGACGTTGGAGGCGAAGCGGGTTTCGTCCAGACGCAGCAGCGGTTGGCCGACTTCGACGATCTCGCCTTCCTTCGCGTAGATCTGCGCGACGATGCCACCCTCGAGGTTCTGCACCTTCTGTACCTTGGACGAAGGAATAGCCTTGCCTTCGCCGCGCGTCACTTCATCGATGGGCGCTACGCTGGCCCATACGATCAGGAACACGAAGAAGGCAATCACGCCCCATATGGTCAGGCGCACGATGCGCGGCGCATCCTCGATCAGCGCCTTGTTGACCTCTGGCAACGGCTGGCCTGCCAGCGATTCGGAGCCTTTGAAATAGCGGCGCAGGTTGTCCTTGAAACGCCCGAAATCCAGCTTATGCAACACTGATCTGCCCCTTCTTCAGCGCTTCCATGACGGCGGCTTTCGGGCCATCCGCGACGATCTGTCCACGATCGATGACGATCAACCGGTCCACCAGCGACAGCAACGAAGCCCGGTGCGTGACCAACAACACGGTCTTGCCTTCGATCACCGCACCCAGGCGCTGCTTGAGGCGTTCTTCGCCGGTGTTGTCCATGGCGCTGGTGGGTTCGTCGAGCAGCAGGATCTGCGGATTGAGCAGCAGCGCACGGGCCAGGGCGACGTTCTGGCGCTGGCCGCCGGAGAGATTCTGGCCGCGCTCGCCAACCTGCAGCTCATAGCCGTCGGGATGAAGACGGGCGAATTCATGCACGCCAGCCAGCTCTGCGGCCTGCAGGATCAGCTCATCCTCGATGTAGCGGGCGCCGCTGACCAGGTTGTCGCGCAGGGTCCCGGCCAGCAACTGGATATCCTGGGGCACATAGCCGATATTGTGGCGCAACTCGCTGACGTCGATCTGGCGGATATCGACGCCATCGACCAGCAGCGAGCCGCCGTCGGCTTCATACAGGCCGACGATCAACTTGGCCAGCGAGCTCTTGCCCGAACCACTGCGGCCGATGATGCCGACCTTCTCGCCAGGTCGAATGACCAGGTTGATGCCCTTGAGCGCCTGGTTCTGCTGGTTCGGATAGGTGAACTCGACGCCGCGGAACTCGACCGCACCCTGCAGCACCTGGCGACTCAGCGGACGCTCTTCGAAATTGCGCTCCTGGGGCAGCTCCATCATCTGGTCGGTGGCGACCATGGTCACCTTGGCCTGCTGGTAGCGGGCCAGCAGACCATTGAGCTGGCCCAGCGGGCCAAGCGCGCGACCACTGAGCATGTAGCAGGCCACCAGGCCGCCCATGCTGAGGTTGCCGTCGATGATCAGGTACACGCCAACGCAGATCATCGCCACACCGGCGAGTTGCTGGATCAGCATGGTGATGTTCATCGCCAGGCCCGAGAGTACCTTGACCCGCAGTTCGAGGCGGCTGAGGGTGCCGAGGGTCTGCTCCCACATGTACTGGCGCTCGCTCTCGGCGTTGTTGACCTTGACCGCATCCAGCCCGGCAAGAGTCTCGATGAGGCTGGACTGGCGCTCGGAAGCCAGCGCCATGGTGCGCTCCATCGTCGCCATCAATGGTTTCTGCAGGGCATAGCCGATGCCCAGGGCCAGTGGGAAGGCCAATATCGGGATCCATACCAGGTGCCCACCGATGATGGCGATCACCGTCAGAATCAGCAGGGTAAACGGCAGGTCGATCAGGCTGGTAAGGGTGAGCGAAGCGAGGAAGTCGCGCAGCCCCTGGAACTCGTGGATGTTCTGCGCAAAGCTGCCGACCCGCGCGGGGCGGTATTTCATCGACATGCCGACGATACGCTCGAACAGCGTCGCGGAAATGATCAGGTCGGTCTTCTTGCCGGCAAGGTCCAGACAGAGGCTGCGCAGCCCCTTGAGGATGAGGTCGAAGACATAGGCACCGGCGATGCCCACTGCCAGCACCCACAGCGTCGAGGTGGCCTGGTTGGGCACCACGCGGTCGTAGACGTTCATCACGAAGAGCGGCGCCGCCAGGGCAATCAGGTTGATCACCAGGCTGGCGGCGATGGCGTCGATGTACAGCCATTTGCTGCGCATCAGGGTGTCGCGGAACCAGGAGCGCGCGCGCGGGATCAGGTTGCCGTGGTTGACGTCGAACTTGTGCTGCGGCTGAGCGAAGAACACCTTGCCGCTGTAGTCGCTGAGCAGCGCCTCGCGGGTGACCAGCACTTCCCCGCCGTCGCTCTCGCTGAGCAACAGGCGTGCGGTGTCTTCATTTTCCCAGCCGAGCAGGACAGCACTGCGCCCTTCCTTCAGAAGCAGCATCGCCGGCATGGCGATGCTGGGGATCTGCTCGAGCTTGCGTTGCAGCAGGCGCCCCTGCAGACCCGCGCGAGCTGCGGCACGCGGCAGCAGCTCGACGCTCAGGCGCTGCGCCGGCAGCGGCAGGCCGGTGGTGAGCATGGCCCGGCTGGCGGGTTTCTGGTGCAGGACACACAGGGTCAGCAGGCTGTCCAGTAGCGGATCGTCATGCTGACTGCGTGGATCATGGTTGAGTTGTACTCGACTGACTTCAGATTCCACGCGGCGCTCTCTTCATCCTTGCGGTTGGATAGGACAGGTGCGCCTTCAGTTCATGCCTGGCAGGTTCACCTTTGGCTTCAGGTCGTTCTGTACGACGGTCGCCATGGGGGCTACGACACCCTGGCTCTTCAGCAGTTGACCAATGGTCGCCTTGATTCGGTACTGAGTAAACAACTGAGTGTTCTTCACTTCTACCAGACGACGTTGCGCGGTGAAGGTTTCATTCTCGCTGTCGAGCAGGTCGAGCAGGGTTCGCTCGCCCAGGCCGAACTGCTGCTGGTAGGCGCTGCGCACCCGGGTGCTGTGATCGACATACTGCTGGGCGATCGGCAACTGGGCGTTGGCGTTGTCCAGAGCATTCCATGCCAAGCCTAACTCCTCATTGAGCTGACGCAAGGCGTTGTTGCGAATATCCAGCGCCTGGTTGGCCAGATACGACTTCGATTCCAGGTCGGCCTTGTTGCTGCCACCGGCATAAAGGTTGAAGTTCATGCGCAGCATGGCCTGCCACTCATTGTTGTGGCCGACCGAACCGTCGAGGTTGTTGTCTGCCGTCCGTCCGAGCTCTGCATCAAAACGCGGATAGAAACTAGACTTGGCGGCTTCGTATTGCTTCTCGGCGGCAGCGATGTCGGATTCTGCCGAGCGCAGGATCGGGCTGCTCTCGACCATCTGGTGACGAGCCTCGTCCAGGGTGGCCGGCAGCAGGTCGATGAACGGCGCAGGCGCGCTCAGTTCGTCAGGCATTTGCCCGATCACGCTCAGGTAGTTGGTGTTGGCGTCGGCCAGGTTGGTCTGCTCGGTGATCAGGTTGTTACGCGCCTGCGCCAGGCGCGCTTCGGCCTGGTCGAGGTCGGCCAGGCGGCCGACGCCACGGCTGGTGCGCAGCTTGATCTGGTCGAGGATGCGTTCGTGGTTGCGCAGGTTGTCTTCGGCCAGGCGCACCATCTCGCGGCGCGACAGGACATCGAGATAGACCTGGGCAACGGTCAGCGCGGTGCGCTCGGAGGTGCCCATCAGGGAGTAGGCACGAGCGTTGACCGTGGCTTGCTGACGGCCCACTTCGCTGGAGGTGGCAAAACCGTCAAAAACCATTTGGCGGAGACGGATACTTGACTCACCCCGGTTCAAGGTCTCCCAGCGATGCGACGTACTCGGCGAATCGCTGCCCTCGCGGCCGTAGCCGGCGGTCATGTCGACGCGCGGCAGGTAACCACCCTGCGCGGCGCGCAGTTGATAGTCCGCGGCGGTGCGGGCGTTGACCCCGGCCTGGATTTCCGGGTGCACGTCCAAGGCCTGTTGCATGGCTTGCGGCAGGGTTTGTGCTTGGGCAATGGAGGCTGCAAGGGCGAGAGGAAGAACGGTGAAAAGTGACGCACGCATTTTTACTGATTCCCAAGTGGCGCTGTTGTCCCAAATCACGGCCGAAGCGGGTCTGGCCCCTGAAAATGGCGGCCTGAACTGAACGATTGGCGAGCTTGCGAGACTGTACGTAATTAATACGAAAGGAAGAGGTTTTTACTCAAATATCAATGTGACATTAGTTTGCCGATTGTTTAGGATGGCGAGACGAAGGTCAATACTTTGGCATAAACTTAATAGCCGAAAATTATTGACAGAAATTTGACGAATAAAAGCGTCAAATCATTTTTGTAACATTCCAGCGGAAGCAGGTTCGCACGCCGGCCGGAAGCCAATTGAGACACATCCCGGAGAGTTCCATGAGCACTGTCGTTGCCATCGTCAAAAGCATTGTTGGCCAAGTCATCGCAGTATCCCCGGAAGGCATCAAGCGCGTGCTGATCGAAGGCGATCGCCTGTTCGCAGGCGAGGAAGTCCTTACCGGCCCGGGCGGCGCCGTGACCCTGGAATTGGCCGACGGTCGCATGCTCGACCTGGGCCGCGACACTCAATGGAGCGCCGATGCGCCCGACAGCAGCACCGACCTGGCCCAGGCCACCGCGCAGGCCGCGCCCTCGGTCGAAGAGCTGCAACAGGCCATTGCCTCCGGTGTCGACCCGACCACCGAGCTGGAAGCGCCTGCTGCCGGCCCTGCTGCCGCAGGCGGCGGTTCGGTCGGTGGTGGTCACAGCTTCGTGCTGCTGGAAGAAACCGCAGGCGTGGTCGACCCGAGCATCGGGTTCCCCACCGGCCCCCTGGGCTTCGCCGCAGGCCTGGCAAACGAAGAAGTCGGTGGGCTGGATAGCAACAACGACACCACCACCAACAACAATCCCATTCCAACCGGCCTGAGCCTGAGCGCCACCCCTTCGATCAGCGAAGCGGGTGGCGTCATCGTCTATACCGCCACCGTCGGCCAGGCGCCGCAGAGCAACCTGACCGTCACCCTGTCCAACGGCGCGGTGATCGTGATCCAGGCTGGCCAGACCAGCGGCTCGGTCAACGTCAACATTCCGGCCAACGACACGCCTTACATCGATGGCGGCCAGATCTCCACCACCATTACCGGCACCACCGGCGGCAACGGCTTGGTCATTACCCCGAACCCGACCCCGGCGGTGACCCAGATCACCGACACCATCGACACCACCACCGCCACCTTGACCGCGACGCCAAGCGTCACCGAAGGCGGCGTGATCACCTACACCGTGACCCTGACCAACCCGGCACAGACGCCGGTCACCGTCACCCTGTCCAACGGCCAGACAATCACCGTCGAGGCTGGCAAGTCCAGCGGCTCGGTCGACTTCCAGACCCCGCCCAACGACGTCTACAACAACGGCAGCACGGTCAGCACCACCATCACCGGCGCCACCGGTGGCAACTTCGAGAACCTGGTGCCGAACCCGGCCCCGGCGCAGACCGTGATCAACGACTCGGTCGACACCACCACCGCCACCCTGACGGCTTCGCCAAGCGTCACCGAAGGCGGCGTGATCACCTATACCGTGACCTTGACCAACCCGGCACAGACGCCAGTCACCGTCACCCTGTCCAACGGACAGACCGTCACCGTCGAAGCTGGCAAGACCAGTGGCTCGGTCGACTTCCAGACCCCGGCCAACGATGTCTTCGTCAATGGCAGCACGGTCAGCACCACCATTACCGGCACCACCGGCGGCAACTTCGAGAACCTGGTGCCGAACCCGACCCCGGCTCAGACCGTGGTCAGCGACAGCATCGACACTGTGACTGTCAGCATTGCCAGCAACGGCAACGTGACAGAAGCTCAGCAGCCGACCTTCACCGTTTCAGTCAGCCAGAAGCTCGAGCACGACCTGACCGTGACCCTGAGCAATGGCGACAAGGTCACCATTGCTGCTGGCCAGACCCAGGCTACCTACAGCCTGCCGGCTCAGGGTGACGACGTATTCAAGGACGCGGGCTCCGTGACCTTGGGCGTGACCGACGCCAGCATTCCGGGCAAGACTTTCGAGGATCTGAAGCTTGGCGGTTCGGCCACCGTCCAGATCAGCGATACCGAGAGCGAAGTCGTCGCGACCCTCACTGCCGACAAGACCACCGTGTCCGAAGGCGGCAAGATCACCTACACCGTCACCCTGACCAATGGTCAGGGTCTGGATGTTACGGGCCATGGCGGCCTGACCTTCACCCTTTCGGATGGCACCAAGGTCACCATTCCGGCGGGCAGTGCTACCGGTACGGTCACTATCACTGCTCCAGACGACGTTTATGTTGGCGGCCAGCCGTCGATCGTGAACAAGCTGGAAGGTGTTACTGGTGCGGATAACTTCGAGAAACTGACGCTGGGTGACGGCACCGTCACCACGACGGTGACTGACGAGCCGGGTACCGGTACTCCGGGCACCGGCAACGAAGGCGACAAAGTCTCTGTAACCATCGTCAGCAATGGCAACGTCACCGAAGACCAGCAGCCAAGCTTCACTGTCAAAGTGAACCAGCCGCTGGATCGTCCGCTGACTGTCACCTTG
>NZ_JACVTY010000043.1:0-42469 GCF_016624805.1 Pseudomonas sp. S44 | reverse complement strand
TTGCGGGAATAGCTCAGTTGGTAGAGCACGACCTTGCCAAGGTCGGGGTCGCGAGTTCGAGTCTCGTTTCCCGCTCCATTTGAAAACGCCACTTCATCGAAGTGGCGTTTTTTTTGCCTTCAAAAACAACGCAGCCATGGGGCCACGGACATTTTTTAATGCCCGTGGCCATTCTTGCTCAGTGGCGCTCGCCCTGGTCGGGTGCGCTCAGCAACTGCTTCTCCAGGTTCCAGTCGAAGGGCTCTTCATTCTGCTCGGCCTCGTAGCGACGCTCTTCCAGCGTCTGGTACAGCTCGAGTTCTTCATCGGGCATGTAGTGCAGGCAGTCGCCGCCGAAGAACCACAGCAGGTCACGCGGAACCAGATGAGCGATCTGCGGGTAGCGCGTGATCACCTGGCAGATCAGGTCCTGGCCCAGGTACTGGCTTTCCAGTGGGTTCTGCGGCAGCAGGGTCAGCAGTTCGTCGAAGCGTTCGAGGAACAGGGCGTGGCTTTCTTCCGGCACTTGCTCGGCGTCGCCCAGGGCCACCAGGATGGTGCGCAGGTGTTGGAGCAGTTGCAGGTGGTACTCCAGGTGGGGGTTGGCCATGGGGGCGATCCTCTGGTGTTGAAACGGGGGCCGGAGTATACGCAGGTTTTGCCCCGCAGGGGCAGGCGCAGCCGCTCGTACTGCCTTGACCACCGGCCCGTCAGGGGCCGGGGGTCTGTCTGACTGAAGGTGCTCAGCGCACCTTGCCCTCCACGGGCAGCAGTTGCGCCTTGTCGAAAGCATCTACATCGATCACTGTCCGGCGCGCGGCTTCGGCTGCCTGGAGTCTCTCGCCTTCATCAGCCTGCAGCACGCCGGCCTGCACGGCGGCTTCGATGTCCGACTGGCCCGGCGCGGGATGCACCTTGCCCTCCTTGAGCCCCTGGTGCAGCGCCTTGTGCAGTGGCGCCACCTCGTCCAGCAGGTCGCAAGCCGTCTGCAGGGCGGCTACCGGATCACCTTCGCCGTCAGGGCGGAAGCAGCCCGCCAGCAGTTCCTCCAGTGCCGGATCACCCTTGCGTCGGCCGATCAGTTCAGCAACTTCTTTATCCAGTTCATCGCTTGGCCCGGTGTGGCGGCGACCGAACGGGAAGACCAGAACCCGCAACGCACAGCCGATGAAGCGATTGGGGAAATTGTCGAGCAGCCGGTCGAGGGCTTTTTCGGCCTGCCCCAGACTTTCTTCCAGCGCCCAGCGCAGCAGAGGTTGCATGTGCTCGGGTGAGCCGAGGTCGTGATAGCGCTTGAGCGCTGCAGATGACAGGTACAGGTAGCTGAGGACATCCCCCAGGCGCGCGCTCAGGCGTTCGCGCCGCTTCAGCGCGCCGCCGAGCAGCATCATCGACAGGTCGGCAAGCAAGGCGAATGCGGCCGCCTGACGGTTCAGCGCACGGAAGTAGCCCTGGCTGAGGGCGTCGCCCGGCACCTTCTCGAAGTGCCCCAGTCCGATGCCGAGCACGAAAGTGCTGGCCGCATTGCTGGCGGCGAACATGATGTGCTTCATCAGCAGATCGTCGAACTCGTTGAGCGCCTGCTCGCGATCCTCGCGCCCGGCGAGGGCCATTTCCTTGAGGACGAAGGGGTGGCAGCGGATCGCGCCCTGTCCGAAGATCATCAGGTTGCGCGAGAGGATGTTGGCGCCCTCGACGGTGATGAAGATCGGCGCGCCCTGCCAATTGCGACCCAGGTAGTTGTTCGGGCCCATGATGATGCCCTTGCCACCGTGTACGTCCATGGCGTGCTGGATGCATTCACGGCCGCGTTCGGTCAGGTGGTACTTGAGGATTGCCGAAAGCACCGAGGGCTTCTCGCCCAGGTCCACTGCCTTGGCAGTGAGCAGGCGGGCGCTGTCCATCAGCCAGGCGTTGCCACCGATCCGTGCCAGCGATTCCTGGATGCCCTCGAAGGCGGACAGCGGCACGTTGAACTGCTCGCGGACGCGGGCGTACTGGCCGGTGACCAAGCTGGTGTACTTGGCAGCGCCTGTACCAACCGCAGGCAGCGAGATGGAGCGGCCGACCGACAGGCAGTTCATCAGCATCATCCAGCCCTTGCCGAGCATGTCCTTGCCGCCGATGAGGAAGTCCAGGGGCACGAACACGTCCTTGCCGCTGTTCGGGCCATTCATGAAGGCTGCACCCAGCGGCAGGTGGCGCTTGCCGATCTCCACGCCCGGGGTGTCGGTGGGGATGAGTGCCAGGCTGATGCCCAGGGATTCCTGTTCGCCCAGCAGGTGATCGGGGTCGTAGGCCTTGAAGGCCAGGCCCAGCAGGGTAGCCACCGGGCCGAGGGTGATGTAGCGCTTCTCCCAGTTCAGGCGAAGGCCGATGACTTCCTCGCCGTTCCATTCCCCCTTGCAGACGATGCCGGTGTCAGGCATGGCGCCAGCGTCGGAGCCGGCCAGTGGGCCTGTGAGGGCGAAGCAGGGGATTTCGTCGCCACGGGCCAGGCGCGGCAGGTAGTGGTTACGCTGTTCATCGGTGCCATAGTGCAGCAGCAGTTCGGCCGGGCCGAGCGAGTTGGGCACCATCACGGTCGAAGCCAGGTCGCCGCTGCGAGTGGCGAGTTTCATCGCCACCTGGGAGTGAGCGTAGGCGGAGAAGCCCTTGCCGCCGTATTCCTTGGGGATGATCAGGGCGAAGAAGCCGTGCTGCTTGATGTGTTCCCAGGCTGCGGGTGGCAGGTCGAGGTCCTGGCCGATCTGCCAGTCGCTGACCAGGGCGCAGAGTTCCTCGGTGGGGCCATCGATGAACGCCTGTTCTTCTGCGGTGAGCGTGGGGGCAGGGTAGTCGAGCAGGGTATTCCAGTCGGGCTGGCCGCTGAACAGCTGGCCGTCCCACCATACAGTGCCCGCGTCGATCGCTTCGCGCTCGGTCTGCGACATGGGTGGCAGGGTGCGCTGGAACCATTTGAACACGGGGCCGGTGAACACCTGGCGCCGCCACTGCGGCAATATCAGCAGGGCGGCCTTGGCGGCCAGCACCAGCCAGATCACGGTCAGCAGCCAGCCAGGTGCGTCGGCGAAGATGCCCATCAACAGCACATAGGCGGCGATCACCCCGAGGATCTGCAGCGGTGCCAGACGTCGATGGGTGAGATATGCGGCGCCGATCACCAGCACCACCAACCACAACAGCAGCATAGTTCTTCCTCCTTGGAAGCTTGGGCTCGAGCCATCCCGGATAGCTTAGACGCGATGCGCCGGATGGCTCGCTAAGAACAGTGACAGGGTGTGGCCACAGGAGTTTCAGAGCATTGTCCCCTGGTACAGGTGGCGTCACTGTGGAGTAGACTGTCCACCCTCTGCACTCACTAAGGACGTTGTCATGCTGAAGATCTGGGGTCGCAAGAACTCGAGCAATGTGCGCAAGGCGTTGTGGATCGCCCACGAGTTGGGGCTGGAGTTCGAGTCGATCGACGCCGGTGGGGCGTTCGGTGTGGTCAACGAGCCTGAGTACCGTGAGCGCAACCCCAATGGCCTGGTGCCGATGCTCGAGGATGGCGACTTCGTCCTCTGGGAGTCCAACACCATCGTGCGCTACCTGAGCGCTGAATATGGTGCCGAGCAGGGCTGGTACCTGGACGATCCGCGCCAGCGTGCCCTGGCGGACAAGTGGATGGACTGGACCACATCGTCCTTCGCCGCGCCGTTCCGCCCGCTGTTCTGGGGCATGCTGCGTACCCCAGAGAATGAGCGTGACTGGACGGCGATCAACGCTGCGCGGGAAAAGTGCGCAGAGTTGCTGGCGATCGTCGACAAGACGCTGGCAACCAAACCCTACCTTTCCGGTGAGCAGATCGGCATGGGCGACATTCCGCTGGGCTGCTTTGCCTACGCCTGGTTCGAGATGCCCATCGAGCGTCCCGATCTCCCCAACCTGCAGGCCTGGTACGAGCGCCTGAAGGCGCGTCCGGCCTATCAGGCCGCAGTAATGACGGCGCTGACCTGAGCGGATACCCCGCCCGTTTCGATAGTCACTATCGATATACATGACTGTACTTGTGCGGTCAGGCCTTGCACCATGGCCGCACTACTCACTGCGCCAGTGACTTGACCTGGCGTGTCCTGAACCTTTTTCTTCGGTACGTGACCCGCTATGAGTTCTGCCCTGTCCATAAGACAGCTGACCAAGACCTACGGCAACGGCTTTCAGGCCCTCAAGGGCATTGACCTGGAGGTCGCCGAAGGTGACTTCTTCGCCTTGCTGGGCCCCAATGGCGCCGGTAAATCCACCACCATCGGCATTCTTTCGACCCTGGTGAACAAGACCAGCGGCACGGTGAATGTCTTCGGCCATGACCTGGACCGCCAGCCAGCCGCGCTCAAGCGCAGCATCGGCGTGGTGCCCCAGGAGTTCAACTTCAACCAGTTCGAGAAGACCTTCGACATCGTCGTCACCCAGGCCGGCTACTACGGCATCCCGCCGAAGCTGGCCAAGGAGCGTGCCGAGCAGTACCTCACCCAACTGGGGCTGTGGGACAAGCGAGACGTGCAGTCGCGGTCGCTGTCCGGCGGCATGAAGCGTCGTCTGATGATCGCCCGTGCGCTGATCCATGAGCCGCGCTTGCTGATCCTCGACGAGCCGACGGCTGGCGTGGACATCGAACTGCGTCGCTCGATGTGGAGTTTCCTCACCGAGCTGAACCAGAAAGGCATCACCATCATCCTCACCACCCACTATCTCGAGGAAGCCGAGCAGCTGTGCCGCAACATCGGCATCATCGACCACGGCACCATCGTCGAGAACACCAGCATGCGCCAGTTGCTGGGCAAGCTGCACGTCGAGACCTTCGTCCTCGACCTCAAGCAGGACCTGCCCGCGGCGCCGAAGCTGCAAGGTTACCCGTGCCGGCTGATCACACCGCACACGCTGGAAGTGCAGGTGGAAAAGGATATCGGCATCACTGCGTTGTTCGGCCAATTGGCGTTGCAGAACATCGAGGTGCAGAGCCTGCGTAACAAGACCAACCGACTCGAGGAGTTGTTCGTGGCCCTGGTGGAAAAGAATCTGTCGAAGGTGGCGGTATGAGTGTGGAACTGCGCACCAACTGGGTCGCCCTGAATACGATCGTCTATCGCGAGGTTCGACGCTTTCTGCGTATCTGGCCGCAGACCCTGCTGCCGCCGGCGATCACCATGGTGCTGTACTTCGTCATCTTCGGTAACCTGATCGGCCGTCAGATCGGCGACATGGGTGGCTTCACCTACATGGAGTACATCGTGCCGGGGCTGATCATGATGTCGGTGATCACCAACTCCTACGGCAACGTGGTGTCGAGCTTCTTCGGCAGCAAGTTCCAGCGTTCGATCGAAGAGTTGATGGTCTCGCCGGTCTCGCCGCACACCATTCTCGTCGGCTACGCCCTCGGTGGTGTGTTACGCGGCCTGGCGGTAGGCGTGATCGTGACCATCCTGTCGATGTTCTTCACCCACCTGCAGGTGCATCACTTGGGTGTGACCATCGTTGTGGTGCTGCTGACGGCGACGATCTTCTCGCTGCTGGGGTTCGTCAATGCCGTTTTCGCACGTAACTTCGACGATATCTCGATCATTCCGACCTTTGTTCTGACACCGCTGACCTACCTGGGTGGCGTGTTCTACTCCATCAACCTGCTGCCGCCGTTCTGGCAGACCGTGTCGCTGGCGAACCCGGTGCTGCACATGGTCAACTCGTTCCGCTACGGCATTCTAGGGGTGTCGGATATCAGCATTGGTACGGCGATCACCTTCATGCTGGTGGCTACCGCGGTGCTCTATACCCTGTGCGTCCGCTTGCTGGTCAGTGGTCGCGGCATGCGTGCATGACACCCTGCACTTGCGCCGGCGCCACTGCCGGCCGACCCACCAGCGCCAGTAGAGCAAGGTGGTGAAGTAGGCGGCAACGCCCAGTATCACGCCGCACACCACCGAGCCGAGCAGGAAAGGCTGCCAGACGGTGGACAGTTGGTCGGTGATCCATTCGAAGGTCAGTTCTTCCGGGAGCGTTCGCGGAGGAATCTGCATCAGCCACGCGCCGGTCATGTAGGTGACGAAGAACACCGGTGGCATGGTCAGCGGGTTGGTCAGCCAGACCAGGCTGACCGCGATGGGCAGGTTGCCGCGTACCGGTATCGCCAGACTGGCGGCCAGCAGCATCTGCATGGGGATGGGGATGAGCGCTGCGAACAACCCTACGCCCATGGCCCGAGCGACCGAATGGCGATTCAGGTGCCAGAGGTTGGGGTCGTGCAGCAATCGGCCGAAAAAGCGTAAGGACTTGTGTTCCCGAATGCTGGTCGGATCCGGCATGTAGCGTTTGAAGAGGCGGCGCGGCATGTAGGCTCCCGGTGCTCGAATAGGGCGAGTATGCCTTGATTCCACGTCAGCCTCGTTCAGAGTTTGTGACAATTGTTGAGTGAGCTCGGCGGCCAAACAGGCCTAGCCTGACGGGGCGATTACGCTTGCGGAGCTTTACTTCATGCGCACAGGGATGTCTGCGCTGGCGCTCGGGTTGTTGAGCCTGGGTCTCTTGCCTGCCTTGCCGTCGGTCGGATGGCTGTTCCTTCTGTTCTTGTCGGCACTGATGTGCCTGTTCACTCGCGTCTGGCCGATAGGGTGGTTCCTGCTGGGGCTGAGCTGGGCCTGCTGGTCGGCGCAGCAGGCCCTTGATGATCGCCTGATCGCCGAGCTCGATGGGCGCACACTGTGGCTGGAGGGCAGGGTGACGGGGCTGGCGACGCAGTCCGGGCGCAGCGTGCGTTTCGAGCTGGACGAGGCACAGTCCCGGCGTGCGAAGTTACCCCGCCGGATGCAACTGAGCTGGTTCGACGGCCCCATGGTCCGGACTGGCGAGCGCTGGCGGCTCGCGGTCAACCTCAGACGCCCTCAGGGGCTGCTCAATCCCCATGGTCCCGACCGTGAGGCAATGCTGCTGGCACGGCGCATTGGTGCCACAGGAACGGTCAAGGCCGGGGAGATGCTGGCCCCGGCGAGCGGGGGCTGGCGCGACAGGCTGCGCCAGCGCTTGCTGGCGGTGGACGCGCAGGGGCGGGAGGTGGTGCTGGCGGCGTTGGTGCTCGGTGACGGTTCTGGGCTGGCGCGGGAGGACTGGCAGGCCTTGCAGGCTACCGGCACCGTGCACCTGATGGTGATTTCGGGGCAGCACATTGGCTTGCTGGCGGGGCTGATCTACGGGCTGGTTGCCGGACTGGCCCGTCTGGGTGCCTGGCCAGGGAGGCTACCGTGGTTGCCCTGGGCGTGCGGCCTGGCGATGGCAGCAGCCTTGGCCTATGGCGCCCTGGCTGGCTTTCAGGTGCCGGTGCAGCGTGCATGCCTGATGCTGGCCACTGTCTTGGTCTGGCGTCTGCGCTTTCGTCATCTGGGGGCGTTCTTCCCCTTGTTGCTGGCTTTGGTCGGTGTATTGCTGTTCGAGCCCCTGGCCAGCCTGATGCCGGGCTTCTGGCTGTCTTTCGCGGCGGTGGCGGTGCTGATCTACTGCTTCAGCGCGCGTCTGGGTGGCTGGCGGCCCTGGCAGGCCTGGAGTCGTGCTCAATGGGTGATCGCCATCGGTTTGCTGCCCGCGATGCTGGCGCTGGGTCTGCCTGTCAGCCTCAGCGCGCCCTTGGTCAATCTCCTGGCAGTACCCTGGATCAGCCTGGCGGTGTTGCCATTGGCCCTGCTCGGAACGGCGACACTGCCGTTGGCAGGGCTGGGAGAATCGTTGCTGTGGCTGGCAGGTGGGTTGATCGACCTGATGTTTCGCGCGCTCGGCCTGCTGGCCGAATGGCATCCACCCTGGACGCCCCCGCCGCTTTCGCTGTGGGCGTGGACGCTGGTGTGTGCGGGCGCGTTGTTGTTCTTGCTGCCACGCGGCGTGCCGCTGCGAGGACTGGGGGCGGTGATGCTGCTGGCGCTGTGGGCGCCTCGCGAGCAGGTGCCGCACGCAGAGGTGGAAGTCTGGCAACTGGACGTTGGCCAAGGCTTGGCGGTGCTGTTGCGCACGCGGCATCACAGCCTGCTCTACGATGCCGGGCCGGCGATGGGCGCCAGTGACCTTGGGCAGACCGTGGTGCTGCCGACCTTGCGCAGGCTGGGTGTCAAACAGCTCGATCTGATGCTGATCAGCCATGCACATGCCGACCACGCCGGCGGCGCTCTCGCCGTGCAGCGCGGCCTGCCGGTGGCGCGGGTGCTGGCTGGCGAGGCTCGGGAGTTGCCCGCAGTCTTGGGCGCACAGGTGTGCAGCAGTGGTGAGCGCTGGGAGTGGGATGGCGTGATGTTCTCGCTGTGGCACTGGCCCAGTGGCAAGAACAGCAACGACCGCTCCTGTGTGCTGCTGGTCGAGGCCCAGGGTGAGCGCTTGCTGCTGGCTGGCGACATGGAGGCCGGTGCCGAGCGTGCCTGGCTGGAGTCCGCCGATGCGGCGCGTATCGACTGGCTGCAGTCCCCGCATCATGGCAGCCGCAGTTCCTCCACCGAGCCTTTCATCCGCGCCATCGCGCCGCGTGGCGTGATGATTTCCCGTGGGCGACACAATGGTTTCGGTCACCCGCACCCGCAGGTGATCGAACGCTATCGGCGGCATGGGCTGGCAGTGCATGACACGGCCCTGCAAGGGGCGCTGCACCTGCGACTGGGCAGGCACGGAGAGGTCGAGGGATTGCGTGCGCAGCGGCGCTTCTGGCGTGAGCCGCCTTCCTAGGCCGTGCACGCCTGAAATATGCTGGTCACCCGCCAGCGCCCTGACCTTCGGCAGATGAGCCCCATGTCTGCCTATGGTAGAGTGGCGGCCTTTTTCAGGGGGATGCTTACTGTGTGGGAATTGGTCAAGTCCGGCGGCTGGATGATGCTGCCGATCATTCTGAGCTCCGTCGCAGCCATGGCAATTGTCGTCGAGCGCCTGTGGACCCTGCGTGCCAGTCGTGTCACCCCGCCGCATCTGCTGGGCCAGGTATGGATGTGGATCAAGGACAAGCAACTGACCGGTGACAAGCTCAAGGCCTTGCGCGCCGACTCCCCCTTGGGCGAGATCCTCGCCGCGGGCCTGGCAAACTCTCGCCATGGCCGCGAGATCATGAAGGAATGCATCGAGGAAGCCGCCTCCCGGGTCATCCACGAGCTCGAGCGCTACATCAGCACCCTGGGCACCATCGCTGCAATGGCGCCGTTGCTCGGTCTGCTTGGCACCGTACTTGGCATGATCGACATCTTCAGTGCGTTCATGGGCTCGCAGATGACTGCCAACGCCGCGGTGCTCGCCGGGGGTATTTCCAAGGCGCTGGTGACCACCGCAGCGGGCCTGATGGTTGGTATCCCCGCCGTATTCTTCCACCGTTTCCTGCTGCGCCGCATCGATGAGCTGGTGGTTGGCATGGAGCAGGAGGCGATCAAGCTGGTCGAGGTGCTGCAGGGCGACCGCGAGGTCGAGGTGGCCGGAGGCAAGGCGTGAAGTTCCGGCGCAATCGACAACGCGAGAACGTCGACATCAACCTTGCATCGTTGATCGATGTGGTGTTCGTGCTCTTGCTGTTCTTCGTGGTCACCACCACGTTCACCCGCGAGACCCAACTGCGTGTCGAGTTGCCCGAGGCCGCCAGCGGCGCACCGGCCGCGGAGCAGAATGGCAAGCTAGTGGAGGTGACGATCAGCGCCGATGGCGTGTATTCGGTGAACAACCACCTGCTGCCCAAGAGCGACCTGGCCACCCTGACCGAGGCCATTGAGCGCGAATCGGGGGGCGACAACACATTGCCTCTGGCGATCAGTGCCGATGGCAAGACCCCGCACCAGGCGGTGATCACTGCGATGGATGCTGCCGGCAAGCTCGGCTTCAGCCACCTGCGCATGACCACCGTCGAGGCGGCTCCGGGGACGCCCTGATGGCTTTCACCGATCGCCTGCTCGCCGCCTGGTACCAAGGCCATCCCGCCCTGGGGCTCTTGCGCCCGCTCGAGGCCCTTTACCGGCGGGTGGTGACGCGCAAGCGTGCGCGCTTCCTCAGTGGTGAAAGCGCCAGCTATCGGGCTCCGGTGCCGGTCATCGTGGTGGGTAATATCACCGTCGGGGGGACCGGCAAGACGCCAATGATCCTCTGGCTGATCGAGCATTGCCGAAGCCTGGGGCTGAAGGTCGGCGTGGTCAGTCGTGGATATGGCGCCAAGCCGCCCCATTTCCCCTGGCGGGTCCGTGCCAGTCAGAGCGCTGTGCAGGCCGGTGACGAACCGTTGCTGATCGTGCAGCGCACCGACGTGCCGCTGATGATCGACCCTGACCGATCCCGTGCCGTGCAAGCGCTGTTGGCCAGCGAGCCGTTGGACCTGATTCTCTGTGATGACGGCATGCAGCATTACCGGCTGGCGCGCGACCTGGAGCTGGTGCTGATCGACGCGGCCCGTGGTCTCGGCAACGGCCGATGCCTGCCGGCCGGCCCGTTGCGTGAGCCGGCCGAGCGCCTGGATGACGTCGGTGCAGTGCTGCACAACGGTGCGACCGTCGATCCGCCGCGTGGATTTGCGTTCGGTCTGCGCCCGAGTGCGTTGGTCAATCTACGGACCGGTGAGCGTCGTCCGCTCGAACATTTTCCTGCCGGTCAGGCCCTGCATGCCGTGGCTGGCATTGGCAACCCGCAACGTTTCTTCAACACCCTGCAAGGGCTAAACTGGCAGCCCGTGCCGCACCCTTTCGCCGACCATGCGCAGTTCGATGCCCAGAGCCTGGCATTCGAGCCACCACTGCCATTGGTCATGACTGAAAAGGACGCGGTGAAATGCCGTGACTTTGCAGGTGACGACTGGTGGTACCTGGCCGTTGATGCCGAACCGTCACCATCCTTCGTCGCCTGGTTCGATGCGCAGCTCGCTCGTCTGCTGCCTTGAATCACTTCCACTTTCCGGCCTTCGGCCTCAAGGACACCTCCATGGACACCAAACTGCTCGATATCCTGGCCTGCCCGATCACCAAAAGCCCACTCAAGCTCAGCGCCGACAAGACCGAGCTGATCAGCAAGGGCGCCGGCCTGGCCTATCCGATCCGCGACGGCATCCCGGTCATGCTGGAGAGCGAGGCGCGCACCCTGAGCGACGACGAGCGCCTGGACAAATGAGCCTGAATTTCACTGTGGTGATTCCTGCCAGGCTGCGCTCCACGCGCCTGCCGGGCAAGCCGTTGCTACCGATCGCCGGCAAGCCAATGATCCAGCATGTCTGGGAACAGGCCCTCAAGAGCGGTGCCTCACGTGTAGTCATTGCTACCGACGATGCCAGTATTCTCGAAGCATGCCAGGCCTTTGGCGCCGAAGTGCTGATGACGCGTGCCGACCATGAGTCGGGTACCGACCGTTTGGCCGAGGTGGTCGCGCATCTGGGCTTGCCGCCAGACGCCATCGTGGTCAACGTGCAGGGCGACGAGCCGTTGATACCGCCGGTGATCATTGATCAGGTGGCCGCCAATCTGGCGGCTCACCCCGAGGCGGGTATCGCAACCCTGGCCGAGCCGATCCACGAGCCGCAAAGCGTGTTCAACCCCAACGCGGTCAAGGTGGTCAGCGACAAGAACGGCCTTGCCCTGACCTTCAGCCGTGCGCCGCTGCCATGGGCGCGCGATGCCTTCGCCAAAGGCCGCGACGTGTTGCCGGAAGGGGTGCCGTATCGTCGCCATATCGGCATGTATGCCTACCGTGTCGGCTTCCTGCAGGATTTCGTCGGTTGGGGCCCGTGCTGGCTCGAGCAGACCGAGGCGCTGGAGCAGTTGCGGGCGCTTTGGCATGGCGTGCGTATCCATGTCGAGGATGCCATCGAAGCGCCGGCAGTGGGTGTCGATACCCCTGAAGACCTGGAGCGCGTACGGCGCTTGCTGGAGGCCTGATGCGCGTATTGTTCGTCTGCCTGGGCAATATCTGCCGTTCACCCACCGCCGAGGGTGTTCTGCGCCACCAATTGCAGGCTGCAGGGCTTGCAGAGCGCGTGCAGGTGGCCTCAGCAGGCACCGGAGACTGGCACGTGGGCAAGGCGCCCGACAGCCGTACCTGCAAGGCTGCACTGGTACGGGGTTATGACTTGTCGCGCCAGCGCGCACAGCAGGTCAAGGCCGCTCACTTCGGTGAGTACGACCTGATCCTGGCCATGGACAAGAGCAATCTGGGTAACCTGCAGGCGCTACGCCCGCAGGATGCTCGCGGCGAGCTCGACCTGTTCCTGCGCAGGTATGGCGCGATGCTGGATGAGGTGCCGGACCCTTACTATGGCGGTGCCGAAGGTTTCGAGCAGGTGCTGGACCTGATCGAAGCGGCCTGTCGCGAGCTGGTCGTGGAAATCAAGGGGCGGTTATGACAGCGCAGTGGCAGGAGCGTGTATCGCTCAAGCCGTTCAACACCTTCGGTATCGACGTCAAGGCGCGCTACCTCGCTTTGGCCCATGACGACGATGAAATCCGCCAGGCTCTGGCAGTGGCTGCGCAACGGCAGTTGCCGGTGCTGGTGGTCGGCGGCGGCAGCAACCTGCTGCTGACCCGCGACGTCGATGCCTTGGTACTGCACATGGCCAGTCGTGGCCGACGCATCCTCAGTGACGATGGCGAGCGTGTCGTGATCGAGGCCGAGGCAGGCGAGCCGTGGCATCCGTTCGTGCAATGGAGCCTGGCGCAGGGCCTGTGCGGGCTGGAGAACCTCAGCCTGATCCCCGGCACGGTCGGGGCGGCACCGATGCAGAACGTCGGGGCGTACGGGGTCGAGATCAAGGATGTGTTCGCAGGCTTGACCGCTCTGGACCGTGAGACCGGCCAGTTGCGTGACTTCACGTTGAACGAGTGTGCGTTCGCCTATCGCGACAGTGTGTTCAAGCGCAACCCGGGCCGTTGGTTGATCCTGCGTGTGCGTTTTGTGCTGAGCCGTACATTGCGTGCGCACCTGGACTACGGGCCGGTTCGACAGCGCTTGCAAGAGCAGGGCGTGCAGGAGGTGACTGCACAGGCCATCAGCGATGCCATCTGCAGCATCCGTCGCGAAAAGCTTCCGGATCCGGCCGAGCTGGGCAATGCTGGCAGCTTCTTCAAGAACCCGGTGGTCTCGGTGCAGTTGGCTGAGAGTATTCGCGCACGTTATCCGAGTCTGGTCGCCTATCCCCAGTCTGAGGGGCAGGTCAAGCTGGCGGCAGGCTGGCTGATCGAGCAGGCGGGCTGGAAGGGCTACCGTGAGGGTGATGCTGGTGTGCATCGCTTGCAGTCGCTGGTGCTGGTCAATTACGGCCACGCGAGTGGCGCACAGTTGCACGCTCTGGCGCAGCGAATCCAGGCGGATATCCTTGAACGGTTTGGCGTCGAGTTGGAGATGGAGCCAAATCTGTACTGATCGCCACCACCAGGCTGGCCCGGCTTTCCTGGGTTTTGAGCGATAAAGAAAAACCCCCGCCAGTTCGCACTGGCGGGGGTTTTTCATTCAACTGCTGGAATCAACCGTGGTGAGGCTTGTGCTCATCCTCGGTGGTTTCCAGTGCCGGGGCAGCTTCGGCGGCAGCCTGGGCTGCGGCAGCAGCAGCGGCAGCGGCTTCAGCCTCACGCTTGCGGCGACGCACTTCACGCGGGTCGTTCGGCGCACGGCCGTTCGGCAGCATGATGGTGGCCGCTTCTTCGACAGCCGGCTCTTGGGCCGGAGCAGTTTCAGCTACGGCAGGGGCAGGCTCTTCGGCAGGGGTTGCTTCAGCGACGACCGGTGCTGCCTCGACAGCCACAGGCTCGACCACGACAGGCTCGATCACTTCGGCTTCGACAGCGGGTGCTTGCTCTACGGCAGTTTCAGCAACCGGTGCTTTCTCCGCTTCGCTCGCTTCCACGGCCGGTGCTTCGGTGGCTGGCGCTTCGACTGCAGGCGCAGGCTCGCTGGTGGCCACTTCGGCCTGTGGTTGTGCAGGCGCTTCGACGACAGGCTCGATGCCTGGTTCGACCACGGTCACAGGCGCATTGACCGGCTGCTCGACGACAGGCGCGATCGCGACTTCCTCAGCTTTGGCGACAACCTCGGCCGGCTCGGCGGGCTGAACCACTTCACGGTCGTCGGCCTCCACGACAGTGGCGGTGGCGCGCTCGGCCTGCTCGTTGGCCTGGGCCTCGGCGTCGGCACTGATATTGCTGCTGGCAACGGCAGCGGTGACTGCCAGGCCTGCGGCCAGTTCGGCACCCAGCTCAGTGGCCTTGTGCTGCTGTGGCTGCTGCTCTTCGCCGGCTTCATCATCGCCGTCGATCAGTTCACCATTGGCATTGCGCTGGCGCTCACGACGGTTGCTGCGGCGACGCTGGCCACGGGAGCGGCGGCGAGGGCGTTCGCCATCGGCACCCTCCTGCTCATCCTGCAGCAGTTCTTCGTTAGGCAGTTGCTCCTCGCTCGCCTCGGCAGCCTGTTCGGCGGCACGTGGCTGGCGCTCTTCGCGCGGCTGGCGTGGTTGGCGTTCTTCGCGTGGTGCGCGCTCTTCACGCTCCTCGCGTGGTGCGCGTTCCTCACGGGCCGGACGCTCTTCACGAGGTGCGCGTTCTTCGCGTGGGGCACGTTCTTCGCGTGGTGCGCGTTCCTCACGGGGTGCGCGCTCTTCGCGGGCTACGCGTTCCTCGCGAGGTGCGCGCTCTTCGCGTGGAGCACGCTCCTCGCGGGCCGCCGGGGCAGTATCCAGTGGCTCGCGCAATTCGCGGACGCGTTCTTCACGATTACCACGGCGGTCTTCGCGTGGTTGACGAGGTGCACGTTCTTCGCGTGGTGCACGTTCTTCACGAGGTGCGCGCTCCTCGCGTGGCTGGCGCTCTTCGCGTGGGGTGCGCTCACTGCGCTCTTCACGCGGTTTGCGGTCTTCATCGCGACGGCCATTGCGGTTGCGGCTCTGCTGACGGCCGTTGCGGCGTTCCTCGTTGCGCTGGCTGCGCTCGGTGGTCGGCTTCTCGGGGGTGGCGGCGGGAGCGACGACGGGTTCTTCCTTGCCGGCGAACAGGCTGACCAGCGACTTGACCAGGCCCTTGAACAGGCTTGGCTCTGGCGCGGCGACAGGCGCTGGAGCGGTTGCAGCAGGTTTTTCTTCGCTCGGGCTAGGCTCAGGGGCGTTGGTGCGAGCCGGAGCGGTCTTCACTGCAGCTTCCTGGCGAACCAGGGTGCGGGTAGCGGTTGGTTGCGGCGCTTCCTCGGCTTCGCTGGTGGCGATTTCGTAGCTCGACTGGTTGTTCAGCACGTCCGGATTGTCGTCGCGCAGGCGCTGGACTTCGAAGTGCGGGGTTTCCAGGTGGTCGTTCGGCAGGATGATGATGCGTGCACGGGTGCGCAGTTCGATCTTGGTGATCGAGTTGCGCTTCTCGTTGAGCAGGAAGGCGGCTACCGGGATCGGCACCTGTGCGCGTACCTCGGCGGTACGGTCTTTCAGTGCTTCTTCCTCGATCAGGCGCAGGATCGCCAGCGACAGGGACTCGACGTCACGGATGATGCCGGTGCCCGAGCAGCGCGGGCAGACGATGCCGCTGCTTTCGCCCAGCGACGGACGCAGGCGCTGGCGAGACATCTCCAGCAGGCCGAAGCGCGAGATGCGGCCGACCTGGACGCGGGCGCGGTCGGCTTCGAGGCATTCGCGAACGCGTTCCTCGACGGCGCGCTGGTTCTTGGCCGGGGTCATGTCGATGAAGTCGATGACGATCAGGCCGCCGATATCACGCAGGCGCAGCTGGCGGGCGATTTCCTCAGCCGCTTCCAGGTTGGTCTGCAGGGCGGTTTCCTCGATGTCGCTGCCTTTGGTGGCGCGCGCCGAGTTGATGTCGATGGAGACCAGGGCTTCGGTCGGATCGATGACGATCGAACCGCCGGACGGCAGGTCGACCACACGCTGGAAGGCGGTCTCGATCTGGCTTTCGATCTGGAAGCGGTTGAACAGCGGGACGCTGTCTTCGTACAGCTTGACCTTGCTGGCGTACTGCGGCATCACCTGGCGGATGAAGGTCAGGGCTTCTTCCTGAGCATCGATGCTGTCGATCAGTACTTCACCGATGTCCTGGCGCAGGTAGTCGCGAATGGCGCGGATGATGACGTTGCTTTCCTGGTAGATCAGGAAGGGCGCGACGCGATCCTGGGAGGCTTCCTTGATGGCGGTCCAGAGTTGCAGCAGGTAGTCGAGGTCCCACTGCATCTCTTCGCTGCTGCGGCCCAGGCCGGCCGTGCGCACGATCAGGCCCATGTCGCCGGGAACGGTCAGGCCGTTGAGGGCTTCGCGCAGCTCGTTGCGCTCTTCGCCTTCGATGCGGCGGGAAATGCCGCCAGCGCGTGGGTTGTTCGGCATCAGGACCAGGTAGCGGCCGGCGAGGCTGATGAAGGTGGTCAGGGCCGCGCCCTTGTTGCCACGTTCTTCTTTCTCGACCTGGACGATGACTTCCTGGCCTTCGCTCAGCACTTCCTTGATGTTCACCCGACCTTCAGGCGACTTCTTGAAATACTCGCGGGAGATTTCCTTCAGCGGCAGGAAGCCGTGACGTTCGGAACCGAAGTCGACGAAGGCGGCTTCGAGGCTGGGTTCGATGCGGGTGATCTTGCCTTTGTAGATGTTGGCCTTTTTCTGCTCACGCGCGCCGGACTCGATATCCAGGTCGTAGAGGCGTTGGCCATCCACCAGGGCTACACGCAACTCTTCGGGTTGAGTCGCGTTAATCAGCATTCTTTTCATGTTGTACCGTCGGTTTCCGGGCTGCCGGAAACGGCGTTCGGCACACACGACTTCTCATGGTCGGTGCCAAGGTGCGCAAAGGGTGGCGTGCCACCCCCGTGTCCAACGACGTTCGGCACCAGCCGGTTGCCCAGCCTGCCGTTGTCGCGACGACGCGTCCTGTTTGCTGCGGTGCCTATCGCACTCAGTCAGGAGGAGGAATCAGCCGAGGGCCGTGGACGCCTCTGGGGCATCTGCAAACACCGGTTCCGCTCGCCGGGCCATTACAGTGGGCCGGTGGCCGGCCGTGCTGTACGGTCCGGGCTGTACATCTCCACCCTGCACGTATCCCTGATAATTCGGGTGCTGCCGCGCGCTGAATCCGCAACGGGTTGCATTTTTCGCCAGCGCAGATTCTGGGCTGGCGCCATTCATGTCCAAGGCAGGTATTTCCGAAGCATTCGCCAGGCGCTGCACGGAAGCGACGAGGCGGGGCAGGGGCATGCGAAAAAGAACAGGAGGGAGGTGAAACACCGCACTTGTCGTTTTTTTTCGTTCTTCTCTGCTCGGCGCTGGTGGCGATTCCAGGCATTTCGGTAAACTGGCGAAAACCCCGTCGGACGGCCTCGCGTCCTCGAGAATTGCGTTGGTCAGGGCCGGTTCGAAACCGTGCGGTACTGACCTACCGCTTTTGGCGGCGTTCGCGACTATAGCAGTAATCATTAAGTGCTTCAATTCCATAAAAAATTGTTATGATCCAGCAATGACGACCAATAATCCCCCGACTTCCGGCGTTCAGCTGATCGAAGTCGCGCCGGAACTTGCCGGCCAACGCATCGACAACTTCCTCATCACGGCCCTCAAGGGCGTGCCCAAGACCCTGGTCTATCGCATCCTGCGCAAGGGTGAGGTACGGGTGAACAAGGGGCGCATCAAACCCGAATACAAGCTGCAGGCTGGTGACATCGTGCGTGTGCCGCCTGTCCGATTGCCCGAGCGCGACGAGCCGGCTCCCGTGGCGCAGGGGTTGTTACAGCGGCTGGAGGCGGCGATCGTCTACGAAGACAAGGCACTGATCGTGATGAACAAGCCCGCCGGTATTGCCGTGCACGGTGGCAGTGGCCTGAGTTTCGGGGTGATCGAGGCGCTGCGCCAGTTGCGTCCGGATGCCAAGGAGCTCGAATTGGTGCACCGGCTGGACCGCGATACGTCGGGCTTGCTGATGATCGCCAAGAAGCGCAGCATGCTTCGTCACCTCCACGCAGCGCTGCGCGGTGATGGCGTCGACAAGCGCTACATGGCGTTGGTGCGTGGGCACTGGCCAACGTCGAAGAAGCAGGTCAATGCGCCCTTGCAGAAAAGCAACCTGCGCTCTGGCGAACGCATGGTCGAGGTAGACGAAGAGGGCAAGGAGGCGTTGACGCTGTTCCGCGTGCTGCGTCGCTTCGGTGAGTTCGCCACGATGGTCGAGGCGCGTCCGATTACCGGTCGCACCCACCAGATCCGTGTGCACACGCTCCATGCCGGGCACATGATCGCCGGTGACAGCAAGTACGGCGATGAAGACTTCACCCGCGAAATTCGTGATCTGGGGGGCAGGCGCCTGTTCCTCCACGCTTATGCATTGACCGTGCCCCTGCCGGACGGTGGCGAATTGAAGCTCGAGGCGCCGGTGGACGAGATGTGGGCCAAGACCCTGGAGCGCCTGAGTGCGACCTGACCTGTCATGAGCAAACCCTACGAGCTGCTGATCTTCGATTGGGATGGCACCCTTGCCGACTCCATCGGGCGCATCGTCGAAGCGATGAATGCCGCTGCCGAGCGTGCCGGCGAGGCTCCCAGTGCCGACGCTGCGGTCAAGGGCATTATCGGCCTGGCCCTGAGCGAGGCGATCTCGGTGCTTTATCCGCATCTGGATGCCCGGCAGCTCGAGATTTTTCGCCAGCACTATGCAGATATCTACACGGCGCTGGATCAGCAGCCCTCACCGCTGTTCGAAGGGGTGGTGGAATCGCTGGAAGCCTTCCGTAGCGAGGGCTATCGTCTGGCGGTGGCCACCGGCAAAGCGCGTCGTGGGCTCGACCGGGTGCTCAAAGCCAATGGCTGGGAAGGGTATTTCGATATCACTCGGGCCGCTGATGAAACCCGCGGTAAACCCCATCCGTTGATGCTTGAGGAAATTCTCGCCCATTGCCGGGTCGAACCTGGCAGGGCGCTGATGGTCGGAGATTCGGCATTCGATCTGCAGATGGCCAGTAATGCAGGCATGCACTCGGTTGCGGTGGGGTATGGCGCGATGTCGCTGCAGGCGCTGAGCGAATTCGGGCCGCAGGTGTGCGTCGAGCATTTTTCACAGTTGCGTGAGTGGCTGGCTGGTCCCGCGCAGCTTCAACTCCAAGGTAGGTGAGCATGGCTGACGAGTGGAAAGCCCCTGAGTCCGAGGGTGCAGCGCAGGACAAGGAGGAGCGCAAGAGCTGGAAGCTGCTCGAGAAGACGCTCCTGGCGGGTGTTCAGGAGCAGCGTCGTGCGCGGCGCTGGGGGATCTTCTTCAAGCTGCTGACCTTTCTCTACCTGTTCGGTCTCCTGTTCCTGTTCTCGCCGCTGATGGATATGGAGAGCACGGCTTCGCGCAGTGCCAATCATACCGCCTTGGTGGAAGTGCGCGGGGTGATTGCCGATCAGGAGGCTGCCAGCGCCGACAACATCATCAAGAGCCTGCGTGAGGCGTTCAAGGACGCCAAGACCAAGGCTGTGGTGATGCGCATCAACAGTCCGGGCGGCAGCCCAGTGCAGGCGGGTTACGTATATGACGAGATTCGTCGGCTGCGTGCTGAATATCCGGCAATCAAGCTGTATGCGGTAATCACTGATCTTGGTGCTTCGGGCGCCTACTACATCGCCAGTGCGGCGGACGAGATCTACGCTGACAAGGCCAGCCTGGTCGGATCCATTGGTGTAACTGCCGCCGGCTACGGCTTCGTCGGCGCCATGGAGAAGCTTGGTGTCGAGCGTCGTGCCTATACCTCTGGTGAGCACAAGGCCTTCCTCGACCCGTTCTCGCCGCAAAAGCCTGAAGAGACAGCGTTCTGGCAGGGTGTGCTGGATACCACGCACAATCAGTTCATCGCCATGGTGAAGCAGGGGCGAGGTGAGCGTCTGAAGGACAAGGAGCATCCCGAGCTGTTCAGTGGTTTGATCTGGTCGGGCGAGCAGGCCAAGGCGCTAGGCTTGATCGATGGCCTGGGCAGTGCCAGCTATGTGGCGCGTGACATCGTCGGCGAGAAGGAGTTGGTGGACTTCACGGTGCAGGAATCGCCGTTCGATCGCTTCTCCAAGCGTATCGGTGCCAGCGTCGCCGAGCGTCTGGCCATGTACATGGGCTTCCAGGGGCCATCCCTGCGTTGATTCATGAGTGGGGCTGCCGGGCAGCCCCGTCTTTCAGGGTAGCTGCACACCTTCTGCGTGCAGCATGTCTACCAGGCGAATCAGCGGAAGCCCGATCAGGCTTGTCGCATCGCAGCCGTGGGTGCTCTGGAACAGTGTCACCCCCAATCCCTCCGCCTTGAAGCTCCCTGCGCAGTCCAATGGTCGCTCTGCCTGCACGTAGCGCTCGACCCGTTCGCGGTCCAGTTCGCGCAGGGTTACGGTGAACGGTATGCAGTCGACCTGGCATTGCCCTGTGTTGCTGTTGAGCAGGGCGAGGCCGGTCAGGAAGGTGACTTGCTGGCCGCTGGCGGCCAGCAATTGCTCGCACGCGCGTTCGAAGGTGTGTGGCTTGCCAAGGATCTGCTCGCCCAGCACGGCGACCTGGTCCGAGCCGATGATCAGGTGTTGCGAATGGCTGTTCGCCAGAGCTTCGGCTTTTTGTCGGGCCAGGCGACGAACCAGGTCGGTAGCCGGCTCCTCGGCAATGCGCCCTTCGTCTATATCGGGGCTTGCCCAGGTGAAAGGCAGGCGCAGGCGCTGAAGCAATTCGCGCCGGTAGGGGGAGCTTGAAGCAAGCAGCAGGGGAAGCATGGTAGACTCCTTCGCAATTGAACCGATTCTAACATGCGTGATGCCGCCTAATTTCCTTTGACAGGGGCGGGGGGCATCCCTAGAATGCTGCGCCTATGTTGAATGACCCGATTCCACCTCACGTTGACCCGCGCAAATTAGCCGATCGTGGCGTAACCCTCCAAGGTTCGCTGCAACTCGCTGATTTGGAAAGACTCTGCGACCCGCTTTCCGATAATGTCGGTACGGTGCAGGCGAAGTTCGATTTTGAGCGAGACGAGCAGCACGTTGTGGTTATCCACAGCGATCTGAATGTCGAAGTCAAAATGGTTTGCCAGCGTTGTCTTGAGCTGGTCACCCTGCCGATCCACAGCGAATGTACTTATGCCGTGGTGAAGGAGGGTGCGAATACCCAGTCGTTGCCGAAAGGCTATGACGTGCTGGAACTGGGCGAAGATCCTTTGGATCTGCAGGCGCTGATCGAGGAGGAGCTTTTGCTCGCCCTCCCCATCGTGCCTGCTCACCATCCGGAAGAATGCCAGCAGCCGGCGGGCGCAGACGAGCCCGAATCGAGCAAGGACGAGGTATCGCGGTCCAACCCGTTCAGTGTCTTGGCGCAGTTAAAGCGTGACCCAAACGTTTAGGAGTTAATCAATTATGGCTGTTCAGCAGAACAAAAAATCCCGCTCTGCCCGTGACATGCGCCGTTCGCACGACGCCCTGTCGGAAAACGCGCTGTCCGTAGAGAAGAGCACCGGTGAAGTACACCTGCGCCACCACGTTTCGCCAGAAGGCGTATACCGTGGTCGCAAAGTGATCGACAAGGGCGCTGACGAGTAATCCTTGTCCGCTCAGATCATCGCGATCGACGCAATGGGCGGGGACTTCGGTCCCCGCAGCATTGTCCAGGCTAGCATTGCCTGCCTTTCGGCTACCCCCTCGCTGCACCTGACCCTCGTCGGTCAACCCTCTCTCCTTGAAGAACTTGTCAGTGGCCTTGCAGCTGCCGATCGTGCGCGCCTGCAAATTGTCGCGGCGAGCGAGGTGGTGGGCATGGACGAGCGGCCTTCGCAGGCGTTGCGCGGCAAGCCTGATTCGTCGATGCGCGTCGCCCTCGAGCTGGTGCGTGACGGCAAGGCGCAGGCCTGTGTGAGCGCCGGGAACACCGGGGCGCTGATGGCGCTGTCGCGCTTTGTCCTCAAGACGCTGCCGGGCATCGATCGCCCCGCCATGGTGGCGGCGATTCCGACCCAGGCTGGCTATTGTCAGTTGCTCGACCTGGGGGCCAATGTCGATTGCAGTGCCGAGAACCTCTACCAGTTCGCCGTGATGGGGTCGGTGGCGGCTCAGGCGCTGGGGATCCAGCGACCGCGCGTGGCGTTGCTCAATGTCGGTACCGAGGATATCAAGGGCAACCAGCAGGTCAAACTGGCGGCCAGTCTGTTGCACAATGCCCGTGGGCTGAACTACATCGGTTTTGTCGAAGGCGATGGCCTGTATCGCGGCGAGGCCGATGTGGTGGTGTGCGACGGCTTCGTCGGCAATATCCTGCTCAAGTCCAGCGAAGGGCTGGCGAGCATGATCGGTGCGCGTATAGAGGCGCTGTTCAAGGGTGGGCTGTTTTCTCGTGCGGCCGGGGTGGTGGCGATGCCGTTGCTCAGGCGCCTGCAGGCTGACCTGGCACCGGCGCGACACAATGGCGCAAGTTTTCTCGGTTTGCAGGGGATCGTCATCAAAAGTCATGGTTCGGCAGGCGTACAGGGCCTGCAGAGCGCCATCCAGCGCGCGCTGATCGAGATCCAGGAAAACCTGCCGCAGCGGCTGCACGGTCGTCTCGAAGACCTGTTGCTTTAGGCATATTGGCGATGAAGTGGTTAAATGTGACCGCTTGGTCTGCGTTTCCATCCAAGTTTTCAGATTCCGCGCCTCGCCATTGGTGGGGCGCACCCTATCCGACGACAAGATCATAAGGGCTTGTTCAATGTCTGCATCCCTCGCATTCGTCTTTCCTGGTCAAGGCTCCCAGTCGCTGGGCATGCTCGCCGAGCTCGGCGCTGAAAAGCCGGTAATCGTCGAGACCTTCAAGGAGGCTTCCGAGGCTCTGGGCTACGACCTGTGGAAGCTGGTCCAGGAAGGTCCGGAAGAACAACTCAATCAAACCGACAAGACCCAGCCGGCGATCCTGACGGCCTCGATCGCCCTTTGGCGTCTGTGGCTGGAGGAGGGTGGTGCGCAACCCGCCCTGGTCTCTGGTCACAGCCTGGGTGAGTACAGTGCCCTGGTCGCTGCCGGTAGCCTGTCGCTCAAGGACGCCGTTCGCCTGGTCGAGCGCCGTGGCCAGCTGATGCAGGAAGCCGTGCCTGCAGGTCACGGTGCCATGGCTGCGATTCTCGGCCTGGATGATGCTGATGTGGTAGCCATCTGCGCCGAGGCTGCCGAGGATGAAGTGGTCAGTGCGGTCAACTTCAACTCCCCGGGCCAGGTCGTCATCGCCGGTAACAAGGCGGCGGTCGATCGTGCGATCGAGCTGTGCAAGGCCAAGGGCGCCAAGCGTGCGCTGCCATTGGCGGTCAGCGTGCCGTCGCATTGTGCGCTGATGAAGCCGGCTGCCGAGCGTTTCGCTGAAGCGGTCAACGCCATCGAGTGGAAGGCGCCGCAGATTCCGGTAGTGCAGAACGTCACCGCCGCCATCGCCGCCGATCTCGACGCACTCAAGCGCGACCTGTTGGCGCAGTTGTACCAGCCGGTACGTTGGGTGGAGTGTGTGCAGACCCTGGCGGCCAGCGGTGCGGTCAATCTGGTCGAGTGCGGCCCGGGCAAGGTCCTGGCTGGCCTGAACAAGCGTTGCGCCGATGGCGTTACCACCTACAACCTCAATACCCCTGACGCCGTCGCCGCCACCCGCGCGGCGCTGGCCTGATATCTGGAGAAACTTGCATGAGCCTGCAAGGTAAAGTTGCACTGGTCACCGGCGCCAGCCGTGGTATCGGCCAGGCCATCGCCCTGGAACTGGGCCGCCAGGGCGCTACCGTAATCGGTACCGCCACTTCCGCTTCGGGTGCCCAGCGTATCGCCGAGACCCTCAAGGAGCACGGTATCACCGGTACCGGTCTTGAGCTCAATGTCACCAGCGAAGAGTCCGTGAGTGCCGTGCTGGCAGCGATCACCGAGCAGTTCGGTGCTCCGGCGATCCTGGTCAACAATGCCGGCATCACCCGCGACAACCTGATGCTGCGCATGAAAGATGAAGAATGGTTCGATGTCATCGACACCAACCTCAACAGCCTCTACCGTCTGTCCAAGGGCGTGCTGCGCGGCATGACCAAGGCGCGCTGGGGTCGTATCATCAGCATCGGTTCGGTTGTCGGGGCCATGGGTAACGCCGGCCAGGCCAACTACGCCGCTGCCAAGGCGGGCCTCGAAGGTTTCAGTCGAGCCCTGGCGCGTGAAGTGGGCTCGCGCGGTATCACTGTAAACTCGGTCACCCCGGGCTTCATCGATACCGACATGACCCGCGAGCTGCCCGAAGCGCAGCGTGAAGCGCTGCAGACCCAGATTCCGCTGGGCCGCCTGGGTCAGGCCGAGGAGATCGCGAAAGTGGTTTCCTTCCTGGCATCCGACGGCGCAGCCTATGTCACAGGCGCTACCGTGCCGGTGAACGGCGGGATGTACATGTAACATCAGCAACTCAATGTGACGGATTGCTTAAAAAAACAGTCATACTGCAAGCCTAAAATCCGTTATAAAGCTGCAACCAGATTCCAGGTGGCAGGCCGGGTGTCTCTCGTGAAGGCGCGTTACGCTTGAAAAGCAGGCGTCTTCCTATAAACTTGGTCACCGGCCAGCTGCATGACATATGTCCATTAGGAGTGAAAACTAGGTATGAGCACCATCGAAGAACGCGTCAAGAAAATCGTCGCCGAGCAACTGGGCGTCAAGGAAGAGGAAGTCAAGAACGAATCTTCCTTCGTTGATGACCTGGGTGCCGATTCGCTTGACACCGTTGAGCTGGTGATGGCTCTGGAAGAGGAATTCGAGACCGAAATCCCTGACGAAGAAGCCGAGAAGATCACTACCGTTCAAGCTGCAATCGACTACGTCAACAGCCACAAGGCCTAAGACGTTCCAGTCGACGCTTCTTGTCGGGAAAAACCGCACTGCCTTTGCCGGCGTGCGGTTTTTTCTTTGCGAGCCATTGGCGTCATTCACCGGGCAATCGAGAGCCTGTTGCCATTTCATTCGGCCATGCTGAATGCAATCGCAAGAGACTCTGTTATTAGAAAAGGAGAGTGCTGTGTCGCGTAGACGCGTCGTGGTCACCGGTATGGGTATGCTGTCGCCACTGGGTACTGATGTACCAAGCACCTGGCAGGGCATTCTGGCTGGCCGCAGTGGCATCGGTCCGATCGAACACACGGACCTAAGTGCCTACTCCACCCGTTTTGGCGGCTCGGTGAAGGGCTTTGAGGTCGAGCAGTACCTGTCGGCCAAGGAAGCTCGCAAGCTTGACCTGTTCATCCAGTACGGTCTGGCGGCCGGTTTCCAGGCGGTGCGCAATGCTGGCCTGGAAGTGACCGACGCCAACCGCGAGCGTATCGGCGTGGCCATGGGGTCGGGCATCGGTGGCTTGACCAATATCGAAGACACCAGCCGAACCCTGCATGAGCAAGGGCCGCGCCGGATTTCGCCATTCTTCGTCCCCGGCTCGATCATCAACATGATCTCCGGCTTCCTGTCGATCCACCTTGGGCTGCAGGGGCCCAACTACGCTATTTCCACTGCGTGCACCACCGGTACCCACTGTATCGGCATGGCTGCGCGCAATATCGCCTATGGCGAGGCCGACGTGATGATCGCCGGCGGTGCGGAAATGGCGGCGTGCGGCTTGGGCATGGGCGGTTTCGGCGCCTCGCGGGCGCTTTCGACTCGCAATGACGAGCCGTCCCGTGCCAGCCGTCCGTGGGACAAGGGGCGTGATGGCTTTGTGTTGTCCGATGGTGCCGGCGCCCTGGTGCTGGAGGAGCTCGAACATGCCAAGGCACGTGGCGCGACGATCTATGCCGAGCTGGTCGGTTTCGGCATGAGCGGCGACGCGTTCCACATGACATCGCCACCGGATACCGGCGACGGCGCTGCACGCTGCATGGTCAACGCCCTGCGTGATGCGGGTGTGAAGCCTGAAGAGGTCAGCTACATCAACGCCCACGGCACCTCGACTCCTGCTGGCGATATCGCCGAAGTGGCGGCCATCAAGCGTGTCTTCGGCGAGCACGCCTACAAGCTGGCCGTCAGCTCGACCAAGTCGATGACCGGCCATCTGCTGGGGGCTGCCGGTGCGGTAGAAGCGATCTTCAGCGTGTTGGCGATCAACAGCCAGATGGCGCCGCCGACCATCAACCTGGACGAGCCCGACGAAGGTTGCGATCTGGACTTCGTGCCGCACCAGGCGCGCAGCATGCCGATCGATGTCGTGCTCTCCAACTCCTTCGGCTTTGGCGGTACCAACGGTTCGCTGGTATTCCGCCGGTTCGCCGATTGATGCACAGCTGGATCGACGGTCAGCCGGCGACTGCAGTCAACCTGCAGAACCGCGGCCTGGCCTATGGCGATGGTCTGTTCGAGACTATCGCCGTGCGCGGCGGCAGGCCCAGCCTGCTGTCGCGACATCTTGAACGTCTCGCGCTGGGTTGCCAGCGGCTGGCAATCGATATCGATCTTGCGCTTGTTCACGACGAGTTGCTGCGCTACGCCAGTCAGCTCGGTGAAGGCGTAGCCAAACTGATCGTCACTCGTGGTGATAGCCAGCGCGGCTATGCGCCCGCCTCCGGGGCCTTGGCCCGACGTATTCTCCAGGGTGGTCCAAGGCCAGCTTATCCTGCGGGCAACGCGGAGCAAGGCATCGGGCTGTTCGACTGCCAGACCCGTCTTGCGCAGCAACCGCTGCTGGCCGGGCTCAAGCACCTCAATCGCCTGGAGCAGGTAATGGCTCGCGCCGAATGGCAAGACTCTGCCTGTGCCGAGGGTCTGATGCGTGACGTGCAGGGGCACCTGATCGAAGGGGTCTACAGTAATCTGTTCCTGGTCCGCGACGGCGTGCTGCTGACTGCCGACCTGAGCCGCTGCGGCGTGGCAGGCGTCATGCGCGCTGCGCTGCTGGACGAAGCACCGGCGCTGGGTATCGAAGTCCGGACCGGCGACCTTGTGCAAGCCGATCTGGAGGCGGCCGACGAGGTGTTCGTCTGCAACAGCGTGTATGGAATTTGGCCCGTGCGTACGTTCGCAGCGCTCAACCTCGACTGGCCGGCCGGGCCGCTCACCCGTAAACTGCAGGCCGTTGCCCGTACGTTACTGGATACCTGATTCGTGAGACGCAAAATCCTGCTGCTGCTGGAAATGGGCCTGATCCTTGCCGGCCTGGCCGTAGGCTGGTCGGCCTGGAAGGTTAACTCGGTCCTGGAGCAGCCGCTGCATGTCACCGAAGAGCGCCTGCTCGATGTGCCCAATGGCACCAACCCCAACCGCATGTTCTACCGCATGCAGAGCGAGGGGCTGCTCGACGATGCCTTCTGGTTGCGTCTTTACTGGCGTTTCAACATGGCTGGCACCGCACTGCATACGGGTGAGTACCGCCTGACGCCCGGAATGACCGTCGAAGCCCTGTTCGACGCCTGGCGCCGTGGCGATGTGGTGCAGTACAACCTCACCCTGGTCGAGGGGTGGACCTTCCGCCAGGTGCGCACGGCCGTGGCCAGGCATGAAAAGATCAAGCACACCCTCGACGGGCTCTCCGACACTGAAGTGATGGACAAGCTTGGGCATACCGGTGTTTTCCCTGAGGGGCGTTTCTTCCCGGACACCTATCGCTTCGTGCGCGGCATGACTGATGTCGAACTGTTGCAGCAAGCCTACATGCGCCTTGAGGAGGTGCTGGCCAAGGAGTGGGCGGATCGGGTGACCGATTTGCCATACCGTGATCCCTACCAGGCGCTGATCATGGCCTCGCTGGTGGAGAAGGAAACCGGTATTCCTCAGGAGCGAGGGCAGATCGCAGGCGTATTTGTGCGCCGCCTTCGCTTGGGCATGATGCTGCAGACCGATCCTACGGTTATCTACGGCATGGGTGAGCGCTATAACGGCAAGATCACGCGTGCCGACCTGCGTGCACCGACACCCTACAACACATACACCATGACCGGCCTGCCGCCGACACCGATCGCCATGGTCGGACGCGAAGCGATTCACGCCGCGCTGAATCCGTCAGACGGTACCAGCCTGTATTTCGTCGCGCGTGGCGATGGCAGCCACGTCTTCTCCGATGACCTGGACGACCACAATACGGCTGTGCGCGAATATCAGCTCAAGCGCCGCGCCGACTACCGTTCCAGTCCGGCGCCACAAGCCCCGCAGGGCACGGCCGATCAGGCACCGGACGCCGAGCCGCCAACTGAAGCCGCGCCTCGGTCCGGCGAAGCCCTTGAAGGCGCGCCAACCCAGTCCGCCGAAGAGCCCGCGCCCGCACAAGCGCCGGCGCCCACCGAAAAACAGTAAGGAATGCCCGTGAGCGGTTTGTTCATCACTCTGGAAGGCCCCGAAGGCGCGGGCAAGAGCACCAATCGCGAGTACCTGGCCGCGCGCCTGCGTGAGCAGGGCGTGGATGTGGTCATGACCCGTGAGCCTGGTGGTACGCCGTTGGCCGAGCGTATCCGCGAGTTGCTCCTCGCTCCCAGCGACGAAACCATGGCGGTCGACACCGAGCTCCTGTTGATGTTCGCTGCGCGCGCCCAGCACTTGGCCGAGGTCATTCGCCCAGCACTGGCGCGGGGCGCCGTGGTGCTCTGCGACCGTTTCACCGACGCCACCTACGCCTATCAGGGCGGGGGGCGTGGCTTGCCCGTGGAGCGCATCGCGGTGCTGGAAGACTTCGTTCAGGGCACGCTGCGCCCGGACCTGACCCTGGTCTTCGATCTGCCAGTAGAAGTCGGTCTTGCCCGTGCTGCCGCCCGCGGTTGCCTGGACCGCTTCGAGCAGGAGGGCCAGGCATTCTTCGAGTCGGTGCGTCAGGCTTATCTGCAGCGCGCAGGCCAAGCGCCGCAGCGCTACAGCCTGCTGGATGCCGGGCAGCCGCTTGAGGCGGTGCAGCGCGCCATCGACGCATTGCTGCCAGGTATCCTGGAGCGTTGCCGTGGCTGAGGCCTACCCCTGGCAGCAAGCGCTCTGGCAGCAGTTGGCCGGGCGCAGCCAGCATGCCCATGCCTACCTGTTGCACGGGCCGCAGGGTATCGGCAAGCGCGCCATGGCCGAACGCCTGATGGCTCGCCTGTTGTGCCAGCAGCCGCAAGGGGTGGATGCCTGCGGGCAATGCAAGTCGTGCCTGTTGCTCAAGGCTGGCAGCCACCCCGATAACTTCGTGCTGGAACCCGAAGAGGCCGACAAGCCCATCAAGGTCGACCAGGTGCGGGATCTGGTTTCGTTCGTGGTGCAGACTGCGCAGCTGGGCGGGCGCAAGGTGGTACTGATCGAGCCGGTCGAAGCGATGAACGTCAACGCCTCCAACGCTTTGCTCAAGAGTCTCGAAGAGCCTTCGGGCGATACCGTGCTGCTGCTGGTGAGCCATCAGCCCAGCCGTTTGTTGCCAACGATCAAGAGCCGTTGCCAGCAAGTCGCCTGTGCGCAGCCGACGCTTGCGCAGAGTCAGGCCTGGCTGGCGACGGCGCTACCGGAGCTCGATCAGGTCGAGCGTGACGAACTGCTGACCCTGGCGGCAGGGTCTCCACTGATGGCTGTCAGCTTGCAGTCCCAGGGTGTGCGCGAGCAACGGGCACTGGTCACCGAGGGGGTGAAGAAGTTGATCAAGCAGCAGCAATCGCCCAGCCAGTTGGCCGAGGCCTGGAACAACGTGCCGCTGCTGTTGCTGTTCGACTGGTTCTGCGACTGGTCGCACCTGATCCTGCGCTACCAGTTGACCCAGGACGAAGACGGGCTAGGCTTGGCCGACATGCGCAAGGTCATACAATACCTTGCGCAGAAGAGCCGGCAGGGCAGGGTGCTCGAGGTCCAGGCCTGGATTCTCGAGCAGCGCCAGAAAGTGCAGGGCAAGGCCAACCTCAATCGCGTGCTGCTGCTCGAAGCCCTGTTGGCCCATTGGCTGCAGATGCTGGCCACGCGCTGATTCCCCATCGTTCATTTTCATGTGTGCTCTCATTCCATGCTCGTAGATTCCCATTGCCACCTCGACCGACTTGACCTGAGCGCCCATGCGGGCTCGCTCGACGCCGCCCTGCAGGCGGCCCGCGAGCGTGGGGTCGGGCATTTTCTGTGCATCGGCGTAAGCGCCGAGAACGCCGGGGCGGTAAAGGCCCTGAGCGAGCAGTACGCCGACGTCGACTGTTCGGTAGGCGTGCACCCGCTCGATCTGGCCCCGGGGGAGACGCCGGCGCTGGAATGGTTGTTGCGCGAGCTGGCTCACCCGCACGTGGTGGCAATTGGCGAAACCGGATTGGACTATCACTACGAGCCTGAGGCCGCCGAGTTGCAGCAGGCGTCTTTCCGCCTGCACCTGGAGGCGTCTCGGCAGACAGGCAAGCCGGTGATCGTTCACACCCGTGCGGCGCGGGCCGACACCCTGGCGCTGCTGCGCGAGGCCAGTCTGCCGCAGGCGGGCGTGTTGCACTGCTTTACAGAAGACTGGGACATGGCCAAGGCTGCACTCGATCTGGGGTACTACATCTCGCTCTCCGGAATCGTCACCTTCCGCAATGCCGAAGCCCTGCGCGAGGTCGCACGCCAGGTGCCTGTCGACCGGCTGCTGGTAGAGACCGACTCGCCATACCTGGCGCCCATCCCGTATCGCGGCAAGCCGAACCTGCCGCAGTACGTGCGTGAAGTCGCCGAGTACGTCGCATCGTTGCGAGGGGTGAGCTACGCGCAGTTGGCCGAGCAGACGACCGCCAACTTCAAGTGCCTGTTCCCCTTGGCACGCGTCGCCTGAAGCTAAAGCAAGGCGGGCAAAAAAAACCCGGATTCTGGGGGAGGAATCCGGGTTAAGACCATTAGGAGTAAAACAAAGGTACGCGGTCCCTGGGCACCTTTATCGGCGCGCCACTTGGGGGGATGCGCCGCGCCAACACTTCAAGTATTGGCGAGTATCCTCGCACTGCCAGCGTCAGTTGGTCGTTTTTTAAACAGATTTGGAATACACCTGACAATCAATGGGCCATCAGGGTATGGCAGCCAGCAGAAATCGGATGAGTTTGCTGCTATTAGGTATCTATCTGTATAGATGTGCGGTGAAAAGTCTGGAGAGTGTGTAGATCGTGCGCTGCTTCCCGGCGGCGTACAACGTTCGATGAGCCTGGTGAGTCTGGCGAGCTCCGCCGCTTCGGCTGTAGACGAGCGACAGCCGTGCGTGGGGTAACGGACGCATCCATGGGATTCAGGCCGGACAGACCCGGTTTGCACTCGAACTCATCATGAAACACAGATATGGTTGGATGATCCGTGCAATTTGCTGCAAGTTAGGCATAATAATCCGCTTCGATTGTCATCCAGTCCTTCTTATGCAGAAAGAACCTCGTAAGGTCCGTGAGTTTCGTCGCCGCGAGCAAGAAATCCTCGACACGGCGCTCAAGCTGTTTCTCGAACAGGGTGAAGACAGTGTCACCGTCGAGATGATCGCCGACGCGGTCGGTATCGGCAAAGGCACGATCTACAAGCACTTCAAGTCCAAGGCGGAGATCTACCTGCGCCTGATGCTCGACTACGAGCGTGATTTGAACGCGCTGTTGCATTCGGACGACGTCGATCGCGACAAGGAAGCCCTTTCGCGAGCCTACTTCGAGTTCCGCATGCGCGATCCCCAGCGCTACCGCTTGTTCGACCGTCTCGAGGAGAAGGTGGTCAAGGGTAACCAGGTGCCGGAGATGGTCGAGGAACTGCACCGTATTCGCGCCTCCAATTTCGAGCGCCTGACCCAGCTGATCAAGGGCCGTATCAGTGAAGGTAAGCTCGAGGATGTGCCGCCATACTTCCACTACTGCGCTGCCTGGGCGTTGGTGCATGGCGCCGTAGCGCTGTATCACTCGCCGTTCTGGAGCAACGTTCTCGAGGATCAGGAAGGTTTCTTCCAGTTCCTGATGGACATCGGCGTGCGCATGGGCAACAAGCGCAAGCGCGACCCGGAACCGGCCGCCTGAAGACCCCCTGCGGAGCGTTGTCCATGACGGGCAGGCTCCGCCAGTCACTTCTGCTTCGGCGACAGGGCTTGCAAAAACCTGATCTTTGAGTCAAGTTTTGCCGGCTCGCTTTTCTCATGCCGGAGTCACCCATGATCGTCGATCGTCAAGGCAGGCGTTTTCGCAACCTGCGCGTCAGCCTGACAGCTGCCTGCAACTATGCGTGCAGTTACTGTGTGCCCGATGGCAAGCGCCTGGTGGCGGCGCAGGATGAGCTGTCCGCCGATGCACTGGCGCGCGGGGTGGCTCTTCTGGTCGATGCCGCAGGTATCGAGCGTCTGCGCATCACCGGTGGCGAACCATTGATCAGCCCCCGCCTGGAGCCATTCCTGAAGATTGTCGGTGGCTTGGGGCTCAAGGATATCGCCTTGACCACCAACGGTCAGTTGCTCAGTCGCAAGCTTGCGATGTTGCGTGCAGCGGGTATCGACCGGCTCAATGTCTCGCTCGATACCCTCGACCCAACCGCATTTCGCAGCATCGCTCGGGGCGGCGACCTGGCCAGCGTGCTGAGGGGCATGGAGGAGGCGAGTGCGGCGGGTATGCGCATCAAGGTCAACATGGTGCCGATGCGCGGGCACAATCTCGATCAGGTAGTGCCGCTGCTCAATTACTGCCTGGCAAGAGGCTATGAACTGCGTTTCATCGAGTTGATGCGCATGGGTCACCTGGCACTTGATTCGAATGCATTCCTGCGTCAGTTCGTCAGTCTCGAGCAATTGCTGGCATTGATCGGCGATCATCATCACTTCCAGCAGGCGCCAGCGGCTTTGGATGCAACGGCCCTGCGCTACCAGATTCCTGGCCAAGGTTGCTTTGGTGTGATTGCCAACGAGAGCGTGCCGTTTTGCCGGACCTGCTCGCGCTTGCGTCTGTCCTCTACTGGCTGGCTGCATGGCTGCCTGTCTTCGAGCAATCGCCACTTTATCGGCGATCTGCTCGACAAGCCGCGTCACCAGGCACTTCCAGTGATTCAGCGTCTGCTGGTCAAGGCTCTGGCGGACAAGCAGGAGCTGGCGTTCTCGGGGGGTGTGACAGTGATGAAGGTGATCGGCGGCTGAGCTGGCGCAAAAGCTGCATCTGGCGGCTATTCGCCGGTTTTTCGTCACCGGTCACTGGAGGAAAGATGCGTAGCCTGGTCTTGCTGCTGGCGCTGATGGCGTTGAGCGGCTGCATGAAAGTCAGCGACATGGGCGAAGGTGTTCGCTATCAGATGAGCGACGCCGGTCTGCTCGATCACAGCGATACCGCCCGAACCCTGTCGGTTCGGCTGCAGCCTGATTCGTTCATCTTCATTGGCCAAGGCGCCTTCGTGCCGCCTGGGAAAGGGCCGGTGCCGCAGCAGAACGCCGTTGCCGAAGAAGCATTCAAGAGCTTCGTCGAGTACTTCCCGCTGGTGCGTCGCGCCAAGGCGCCGTTGGGATTGGAGGACGCGATAGCCGAGGCGCGTTCGGTCGGAGCCCATTACGTGCTCTATACCCGTTTCGCTCGCACCGATGACCGCATTGGTAATGGCGACGAATGGTACGACGAGCAGGCAGTGGATCGCCTTGGTTGGGATACCGGTGTGGTGCAGATGATGCTGATCGAAACCAGCACGCGCTATCTGATCGATACCGCGCGCATCAAGAGCCGTGGCGGTTTGTTGACGTTCCACGACAATACGCCGCAGGATTTGCTCGCGGCACCCATGCGCGAGTACGCTCGTAGCCTCCTGGGAATGAGTCGGTAAGGAACGGGTGATGACAGGTACGGGCAAGGCCAACGATCTTCTGGCGCAGATACCCAAGGACAAGGGGCTGCCTCCCGTGCATCTGTGGAATCCCGATTTCTGCGGCGACATCGACATGCGCATCGCCCGCGACGGCACCTGGTACTACTTGGGGACGCCGATCGGGCGCAAGCCGATGGTGCGCTTGTTCTCTACCATCATTCGTCGCGACGGTGATGACTATTTCCTGGTAACGCCTGTGGAAAAGGTCGGCATTCGAGTCGATGATGCGCCGTTCGTGGCGGTCAGCCTGGAAGTGGAGGGCAGTGGTGAGCAGCAGGTCTTGCGTTTCACCAGCAATGTCGAGGATCAGGTCGAAGCCGGTCCTGATCACCCCATTCGGGTAGAGACCGATCCGACAACGCATGAGCCATCGCCTTACCTGCTGATGCGTAGCAACCTCGAAGCGCTCATCCACCGCAATGTGTTCTACCAACTAGTGGAGCTTGCGGTGCCACGCGTGATTGATGGCGAGGAGTGGTTGGGGGTTTGGAGTGGCGGGGTGTTCTACCCCATCGGGCGCGACCACTGAACGCATCTTGCGACGATCTTTCTGATCCCGGAAAACAAAAAACCTCCAGTGCTTGCGCATCTGGAGGTTTTTCAGTGTCTGGCTCCGCGACCTGGACTCGAACCAGGGACCCAATGATTAACAGTCATTTGCTCTACCGACTGAGCTATCGCGGAATCTGCGCGTATCTTACTGAATGCCAAGGGGAAGTCAAGCTGCCCCCTGGCAAATCAAGCAGTTACAGCACTTCGACGATGGCCTTGGTGACCACGTGGATGTTGCTCTGGTTCAGTGCCGCCACAGCGATGCGACCGGTGTCCAGCGCGTAGATGCCGAAGTCGTTCTTCAGGCGCGCGACCTGTTCCACAGTCAGGCCCGAGTAGGAGAACATGCCGACTTGGCGACCGACGAAGCTGAAGTCGCGGTTGGCACCGTACTCGGCCAGGAGCGAGACCATCTGTTTGCGCATGCCGTGGATGCGTTCACGCATTTCGCCCAGTTCGGCTTCCCACATCTGACGCAGTTCCGGGCTGTTGAGCACGGTGGCGACGATGGTTGCACCGTGAGTCGGCGGGTTGGAGTAGGTGGTGCGAATCACGCGCTTGACCTGCGACAGCACGCGCGTGCTCTCGTCTTTCGAAGCGGTGACGATCGACAGCGCGCCGACGCGCTCGCCATACAGCGAGAACGATTTGGAGAACGAGCTGGAGACAAAGAACTCCAGGCCCGACTCGGCGAACAGGCGTACGGCGAAGGCATCTTCGCCGATGCCTTCGCCGAAGCCCTGGTAGGCCATGTCGAGGAATGGCACGTGGCCTTTTGCCTTGACCACTTCCAGCACGTTCTTCCAGTCGTCGAGCGACAGATCGACACCGGTCGGGTTATGGCAGCAGGCGTGCAGGACAACGATCGAGCCCGAGGGCAGCGTGTTCAGGTCTTCGAGCATGCCGGCACGGTTGACGTCGTTGCTCGGTGCGTCGTAATAGCGGTAGTTCTGTACTGGGAAGCCTGCAGTCTCGAACAGGGCGCGATGGTTTTCCCAGCTCGGATCGCTGATGGCGACTACCGCGTTCGGCGAAAGGCGCTTGAGGAAGTCGGCACCGATCTTGAGGGCGCCGGTACCGCCGACAGCCTGCACGGTCACTACGCGGCCTTCAGCCAGCAGTGCAGATTCAGCGCCGAACAGCAGTTTTTGTACGGCCTGGTCGTAGGCAGCGATGCCGTCGATCGGCAGGTAGCCGCGGGAGGCATGTTGGGCGACACGCTGGGTTTCGGCTTCGATCACCGCGCGCAGCAGCGGGATGCGGCCTTCCTCATTGCAATAGACGCCAACGCCCAGATTGACCTTGTCGGTACGTGGGTCAGCGTTGAATGCTTCGTTGAGGCCCAGGATGGGGTCGCGGGGTGCCAGCTCGACAGCGGAAAACAGGCTCATTGTTACCTTGGCTCTGAATAGGAGAGTGATAGGAAATGCACCCTCCAGCCCAGTGCACTGAAGCGGTGCAAACGGGGAGTCAGTATAGTGATACCGATCGGTCACTGCGACACTCTGGCACAGGTTTTCAGGCGCTTTGCGCAAATATTTTTCGACCATTGGTCGAATTGCCTTGTCCACCGCAATGAGCGTTCACATCTGCGGCGGCAAAGGCCACCCCGACGCGTCTTTTTGCGTATAGACTACTGGCTAAATTTACAGTTGCTGCGACATCCAAGAGGTCCGTCATGTCCGAGTTCCAGCTCGTCACCCGATTCCAGCCGGCCGGCGACCAGCCCGAAGCCATTCGCCTGATGGTCGAGGGTATCGAAGCGGGCCTGTCGCACCAGACCCTGCTCGGGGTGACCGGCTCCGGCAAGACCTTCAGCATCGCCAATGTCATTCAACAGGTCCAGCGCCCGACCATGGTGCTGGCGCCGAACAAGACGCTGGCTGCCCAGCTGTATGGCGAGTTCAAGGCTTTCTTCCCGCACAACGCGGTGGAGTACTTCGTCTCCTACTACGACTACTACCAGCCGGAAGCCTACGTCCCGTCGTCGGACACCTTCATCGAGAAGGATGCCTCGATCAACGACCACATCGAGCAGATGCGCCTGTCGGCGACCAAGGCATTGCTGGAGCGGCGCGACGCGATCATCGTCACCACGGTGTCGTGTATCTATGGCCTGGGCAGCCCGGAAACCTACCTGAAGATGGTTCTGCACGTCGATCGCGGCGACAAGCTCGACCAGCGCGCACTGCTGCGCCGGCTGGCCGACCTGCAGTACACCCGCAACGAGATGGACTTCGCCCGTGCCACCTTCCGGGTGCGTGGTGATGTGATCGACATCTTTCCGGCCGAATCGGACCTTGAGGCCATCCGTATCGAGCTGTTCGACGACGAGGTGGAGAACATCGCCGCCTTCGACCCCTTGACCGGCGAAGTGATCCGCAAGCTGCCGCGTTTCACTTTCTACCCCAAGAGCCACTATGTGACCCCGCGCGAGACCCTGCTCGAGGCGGTGGACGGCATCAAGGAGGAGCTCGGCGAGCGGCTGGAGTACCTCAACAAGGCCAACAAGCTGGTAGAGGCCCAGCGTCTGGAGCAGCGTACGCGCTTCGACCTGGAGATGATTCTCGAGCTGGGTTATTGCAACGGTATCGAAAACTACTCGCGCTATCTGTCCGGTCGCCCGGCTGGCGCCCCGCCGCCGACGCTCTACGATTATCTTCCTGCCGACGCGTTGCTGGTGATCGATGAGTCACACGTCAGCGTTCCTCAGGTCGGCGCCATGTACAAGGGCGACCGTTCTCGCAAAGAGACACTGGTGGAGTATGGTTTCCGCCTGCCATCGGCGCTGGATAACCGGCCTATGCGCTTCGACGAGTGGGAGTCAGTCAGCCCGCAGACCATCTTCGTCTCGGCGACGCCTGGCCCTTACGAGGCAGAGCATGCCGGGCGTGTGGTCGAGCAGGTGGTGCGGCCAACCGGCCTTGTCGATCCTCAGGTAGAGGTGCGTCCAGCCCTCACTCAGGTGGATGACCTGCTGTCGGAAATCGGCAAGCGCGTGGCGGTGGGGGAACGGGTGCTGGCGACGACCCTGACCAAGCGCATGGCCGAGGACCTTACCGACTACCTCGCAGACCACGATGTGCGTGTGCGCTACCTGCACTCGGACATTGACACCGTGGAGCGGGTGGAGATCATCCGAGACCTGCGTCTGGGTACCTTTGATGTACTGGTGGGCATCAACCTGTTGCGTGAGGGGTTGGACATGCCGGAGGTATCGCTGGTGGCCATTCTCGATGCCGACAAGGAAGGCTTCCTGCGTTCGGAGCGTTCGCTGATCCAGACCATTGGCCGCGCTGCGCGCAACCTCAACGGCAAGGCGATTCTCTATGCCGACCAGGTGACAGGCTCCATGCAGCGGGCGATCGACGAGACCGAGCGGCGTCGGGCCAAGCAGGTGGCGTTCAACGAGGCGAATGGCATCGTGCCCAAGGGGGTGGTCAAGGACATCACCGATATCCTGGAAGGCGCCACGGTGCCCGGTGCGCGCAGCAAGAAGCGCAAGGGCATGGCCAAGGCGGCGGAGGAGGCTGCGCGCTACGAGGCAGAGCTCGCCACTCCTGGCGAGATCACCAAGCGCATCAAAGTGCTGGAAGAGAAGATGTTCCAGCTGGCGCGCGACCTGGAGTTCGAGGCCGCCGCCCAGTTGCGCGACGAGATCGGGCAACTGCGTGAGCGGCTGATCGCCAGCTGAGTGCGCTCGTCGGCGCAGAAATGGCCGGGTTACAGGGTCAGTGTGCCTCGCCGGCTTTCAGCCCCTGCGGCAGTTTGCGTGTCAGCAAGACCGCCACCATGCTGACCGCCAAACCGATCCCTACCAGATGGAAGGCATCGTTGTAGGCCATGATCAATGCCTGCTGGTGGGTGATTTCGCTCAAGCGCCCCAGTGCCGCGCTGTCACTGCCCAGTCGTTCGGCCAACTGGGCCAGCCGCTCCGCCACTTGCGGGTTGCTTGGCACCACTGATTCGCGCAGGTAGTCGAAATACACCTTGGTCCTTGCATCCAGCAAGGTGGCCAGCAAGGCGATACCAATGGCGCCGCCCAGGTTGCGCAGGATGTTGAACAGGCTCGAAGCGGAGCCCGCATCCTGGGGCTGAATGTAAGCCGTGGCGATCAGCGAGATGGTGACCATGATCATGGGCTGCCCGAGTGCGCGAATGATCTGGATATGGTTGAACTGTGGCCCTGCGAAGTCCGGGTTGAGCACTCCCGAGCCGAAGCTGGCAGCCCCGAACAGGCAAAAGCCCAGTGCACAGAGCAACTTGGGCGCAATCACCTTCATCAGTTGCGGCACCAGCGGAATCAGGAACAGCTGTGGAATTCCCATCCACATGATCACCTCGCCGATCTGCAGGGCGTTGTAGCCCTGTATCTGCGCAAGGTACAGCGGCAGCAGATAGATCGAACCATAAAGCCCTACGCCCATGCCCAGGCTGGCGATGCTCGACAGGCCGAAATTGCGATTGCCGAGAATGCGCAGGTTGATCAGGGGGTTGGCCCGCGAAAGCTGGAGGATGACGAAGGTGATCAGGCAGAGCAGGGCCACGGTACCCAGGCCGACAATAAGGCTCGACTCCAGCCAGTCCTTGCGATGGCCTTCTTCCAGAAAGACTTGCAGGCAGCCCAGGCCGACCCCCAGGGTGACGATGCCGGCGTAGTCGGTGCTTTTGAGCAGTTCCCAGTGCGCCTCTTTCTTCTCCAGCCCGTAGAGCAGCCCTGCGATCATCACCAGCCCCGGCGGGATGTTGATGTAGAAGATGTATTCCCACCCCCAGTTTTCGGTGAGCCAACCGCCCAGGGTCGGACCGATGGAGGGGGCGAAGGTCGCGGTCATGGCGAACATCGCCATGCCCTTGGCTCGATGGTGTTCGGGCAGCTTGATCAGGGTCAGGGTGAAGGCCAGCGGAATCAGTGCGCCGCCGGTAAACCCCTGGAGAGCGCGAAACACGATCATGCTTTCCAGGTTCCAGGCCATCGAGCACAACAGCGAGGACGCCAGAAAACCAAGCGAGACCCACACCGCCAGACGCCTCGCGGATAGTAACTGCACAAGCCAGGCGGTCAGCGGAATCATGATGATTTCCGCCACGAGATAGGAGGTCGAGATCCACGAGCCCTCTTCCAAGGTGGCAGACAATGCCCCCTGGATATCCTTGAGCGAGGAGTTGGTGATCTGAATGTCCAGCACGGCCATGAATGCACCGAGCATCACGCTCATCACCGCAATCCAGTCGCGCCGGCTAGGCTCCGCAGTCGGTCGCAGCAGTTGGTCACCGGCCATCGTGAGTTTCGCCGCGCTCTGCCTGATCGGCGCTGTTGCGCAGGTCGACGGTGGCGGTTACCGACATGCCTGGGCGAATGCGACCGTGCAAGGGGTTATTGGCTGCAAAGGTCAGCTTGACCGGAATGCGTTGCACCACCTTGGTGAAGTTGCCGGTGGCATTGTCTGGAGGCAGCAGGCTGAATTGCGCCCCGGATGCAGCGAACAGGCTGTCGACACGGCCTTCGATCGGGGTGTCGGGATAGCTGTCGAAGATCAGTTCGGCACGCAGGCCCCGATGCATGTTGCCGATCTGGGTTTCCTTGAAGTTGGCCTGCACCCAGATGTCTTCGTCCGGGACGATCGATAGCAGATAGGCGCCGGCCTGCACCACCTGGCCATTGCGTGCGCTGCGCTGGCCGATGGTGCCACTGATGGGGGCGTGGATTTCACAGCGGGTAAGGTTGAGTTCTGCCTGTGCCAGGTCTGCGCGGGCGTTGGCGATTTGCGCATCGAGGCGCTTGAGCTCGGCCGTCAACGCATCGATCTGCTGGCGCTGGCTCTGCAGGTCGGCCTGGGCTTTGTCGACTTGGGAGCGGGCGACGTGGTTTTCCGCAGACAGGGTGGTGACTCGTTCCTCCGAGACGAACCCGGGTTTGCGCAGGGCTTCGGCACGATTGAGGTCCAGGCGCGAGCGATCAAGGGTGGCCTGGTTGGCGGCCACCTGGGCTCGGCCGGCGGCGATCAAGCTGTCTTGCTGGGTCAGTCGGCTTTGCGCCTGGACGCGTTCGGCTTCACGCGTAGCCAGTGCCGCGCGGGCACGCTCGACCGCCAGCTGGAAGTCGGCGACCTCCAGGCGGACCAGCAGATCGCCTTGCGTGACGTGTTGATTGTCCTCTACCAGCACCTCGTCGACCCGCGCACCCAGCTGGCTGGAAATGCGAGTGATCTCACCCTGCACATAGGCATTGTCGGTGCTTTCGTAGAAACGCCCCTTGAAATACCAATGGGCGAGAAAGGCGAGGGCGATCAGCACCACCAAGGTGAGAAAGATCAGCAGGCGGCGTTTGAGTTGAGCAGGCATAGGGACTATCGTTCCAGAAATGTAAGCAAATTTAACAGCTCGGCAATGCACCGTCACAAGTGACGATAGCGCCATTGCTGGAGCCCGATGCCCGCACCCTGCTAACATCCCGCCTTTGTTTCATCTTTCGTCCGAGACTGTCCATGACCACCGTTCGCACGCGTATCGCGCCATCGCCCACTGGCGACCCCCACGTCGGCACTGCCTACATCGCCCTGTTCAACTACTGCTTTGCCAAGCAGCACGGCGGCGAGTTCATCCTGCGCATCGAAGACACCGATCAGTTGCGTTCGACCCGCGAGTCGGAACAGCAGATTTTCGATGCCCTGCGCTGGCTCGGTATCGAATGGAATGAAGGTCCGGACGTTGGCGGCCCGCACGGCCCGTACCGCCAGAGCGAGCGCGGCGAGATCTACGCCAAGTACGCCAAGCAACTGGTCGATGCCGGCCATGCGTTCTATTGCTTCTGCACCGCCGAAGAGCTGGATCAGATGCGTGCCGAACAGATGGCCCGTGGCGAAACACCGCGCTATGACGGCCGCGCATTGAAAATGAGCGCCGAGGAAGTGCAGCGTCGACTGGCCGCTGGCGAGCCCCACGTGATTCGCATGAAAGTGCCGAGCGGAGGTATCTGTGTGGTGCCGGACATGCTGCGTGGCGACGTCGAGATTCCGTGGGACCGCATGGACATGCAGGTTCTGATGAAGAACGATGGCCTGCCGACGTACTTCCTCGCCAACGTGGTCGATGACCACCTGATGGGCATCACCCACGTCTTGCGAGGCGAGGAGTGGCTGCCGTCGGCGCCGAAGCTGATCAAGCTCTACGAGTATTTTGGCTGGGAGCAACCCAAGCTGTGCTATATGCCGCTGCTGCGTAACCCGGACAAATCCAAGCTGTCCAAGCGCAAGAACCCGACCTCGGTCACGTTCTACGAGCGTATGGGCTTCATGCCTGAAGCCATGCTCAACTACCTGGGGCGCATGGGCTGGTCGATGCCGGACGAGCGCGAGAAGTTCTCCCTGGCAGAAATGGTCGAGCATTTTGACCTGTCGCGTATTTCCCTTGGCGGGCCGATCTTCGACATCGAGAAGCTGTCCTGGCTCAATGGTCAGTGGCTGCGCGACCTGCCGGTCGAGGAGTTTGCGGCGCGCGTACAGAAGTGGGCGTTCAACAGCGACTACATGATGAAGATCGCACCGCATGTACAGGGTCGTGTCGAAACCTTCAGCCAGATCGCGCCACTGGGCGGGTTCTTCTTCGAGGGCGCCCTCAAGCTCGATGCCAAGCTGTTCGAGCACAAGAAACTGTCGCCCGATCAGGTGCGTCAGGTCATGCAGTTGATCTTGTGGAAGCTCGAAAGCCTGCGGCAGTGGGAAAAGGAGCGTATTACCGGCTGCATCCAGGCGGTGGTCGAGGCCCTGGAGCTGAAGCTGCGTGACGCCATGCCGCTGATGTTCGCCGCAATTTCGGGGCAGGCCAGCTCGGTGTCGGTGCTTGATGCCATGGAGATTCTCGGCCCCGACCTGACCCGCTACCGTCTGCGCCAGGCGCTGGAACTGCTGGGCGGCGTGTCGAAGAAAGAGAACAAGGAGTGGGAAAAGCTGCTGGCGAATATCGCCTGATTGGCTTATCTCACGCCCCTGTGGCAGTGGGCTTGCCCGCTGCCACAGGACCTGGCAATCGCCGGGAGCAGAGCAGGGCGGTAAGTGATTGTTATCTGTGAAAAAAATTTTTGATATTTTCACGAATTCGTTTGACAGTGCTGCAATCCGATTTTAATATGCGCCCCGTCCACAGCGATGAACGAAAATGAAGCACCAGGCACCCAGCCGGTGATTCAGTTCAAAGCGACATTGTGGGGCTATAGCTCAGCTGGGAGAGCGCCTGCATGGCATGCAGGAGGTCAGC
>NZ_JACVTY010000042.1:0-43050 GCF_016624805.1 Pseudomonas sp. S44 | reverse complement strand
GCACGGGCTACGCCCGTGTTCGCGGGACAAGTCGGGGCGCCGAACCGCCGCGCCTACACGAGTTCGAGCTAGTTGCCACCTCCGAGCAAGGCTATTGATTTCATGAGCGGGCGAACGCCTGCGAACCGGCAATGGGTTTCCAGTTTTGCAGTGGCACCAGGAACATCAGCTCGAAGCGGCGCTCAGTAAAACGCCATTCTCCATCGCGTCGCTCGAAGCGGTCATGGTACAAACCAGCGGCCTGCACAGGGCCTTGTTCGATGTCATGGAACAGACAGTCGGCCTGTGAGACCGCGGTGGCGCTTTCGCCGTCAAGCTCGATCAGCGGGTTGGCCATCCAGTGATGCATGTGCGGCATTTTCCGCCACGATTCCCGAGCCATGGCCAGAATGCCCTCGCGCCCGGTTCCGTGCCCGAATGCCGGCAAGTCCAGGGTTGCATCGACATGCCAGATGCTTTCCAGCAGTGCCTCATCCACGCGGTCATAGGCCTGGGCGTAGGTCCAGATCAGCGACTCGATCGCCAGGCGGCTTTCGATGCGGTCCAGGCGTTTTTCCAAAGTCTCAAGGTTCATTGCAACGATCTCCTGCAGGTCTGGGGAGCCGGCGTTCACAGCCGGTTGTCCGAGCCATTGTGCGAGTCGCAAGGCATTGACGGGACTGTCATTCCTGCAGTTTCAACGTTCATTTTTGTAAGGGGGTAAAGCGTTGACCCCATCTGCAAGCGCTTCCTAGCATGGCCCCATCTTTTACGAGGGCCTCGTATGAAAAACCCACCTGATATTGAGCACTCACTCACCCTGGCACCTGACGACAGGGCAGCCGGCCCCGACCAACGCCGCTGGGCGATGTTCGTGGTCCTGCTTGTCGGGGCATTCCTCCCACCGCTGGACTTCTTCATCGTCAATGTGGCGCTGCCATCGATACGCAGCGACCTGAATGCTTCGGCATCGGCCGAGCAACTGGTCATTTCCGCCTATGCCGCGCTTTATGCGGTAACGCTGATCACCGGTGGCCGGCTGGGCGACCTGCATGGCCGCGGACGCATGTTCTTCATCGGCCTTGTCGGCTTCACCGCCGCCTCGTTGCTCTGCGGGTTCGCTGCCACGCCCTGGATGCTGATCACTGGCCGTGCGCTGCAAGGCATCACCGCGGCAGTGATGGCGCCACAGGCACTGGCCTCGGTACAGGCGATCTTCCCCGAGGCGGAAAAGCCCCTGGCGCTGAGCCTGTATGGTGCGGTGTTCGGTCTGGCCAGCGTGATCGGACAGGCACTGGGCGGTATCCTGATTTCGCTCGATCTGTTCGGGCTTGGCTGGCGGATGATCTTTCTCATCAATCTGCCGGTCGCGTTGCTGGTCATCCTCTTCGGCATTCCCTTGATCAAGGAGACTCGCGCCAGCCATGCGCGCAGGCTCGATCTCGGCGGCATGGCCCTGTCGATGCTCACACTTGCCACGCTGATCGTGCCGTTGATCGAAGGTCGTGAGGCCGGCTGGCCGCTGTGGGCGTGGCTGTCGCTGATCGCCTGTCCATTGCTTGGCTGGACCTTCTGGCGCCACCAGGCCCGCCTGGCCAGCGCGGGGGGAGCGCCCTTGCTGGATCCGGCCGCGCTGCGCGTGCCGGGGCTGCGCCGGGCATTGCTGGTCGCCCTGTCGTTCTACACGATCGGTGCCTTCTTCCTGCTTTTCTCGATCTACCTGCAAGGTGCATTGCATGTAAGCGCGCTGCATGCAGGCCTGGTCTTCCTGCCCTTCGGCGCGGGTTTTCTCATCGGGCCGTTGACCGCACCGTTGTGCACACGCGTGCTGGGCCTCTACACCAACGCCGCTGGCCTGGCATTGATGGTTGCAGGCCTGGTCGCACTCGCAGGTCTCATTACCCTCACACCGGGCAACCCTGGCCCGCAGCCCGCGATCTTTGCCGTCGTGCTATTCGTCATCGGCTTCGGCCAGGGATTGGCGATGCCGACCCTGATGCGCATGATCACAGGGCGCGTCGCCCCAGCGTTGTCCGGGATGATGGCCGGTGTCACCAGTTCGACCTTGCAAGTGAGCACGGCGCTCAGCGTGGCGGTGATCGGCGGCATATTCTATGGCGTGCTGGGCGCTGGCACCGACCCGACCGCCATCAGTCATGCCTTCACCATTGCGCTGATGTGCATGGCCGCTTGCCTGGTGTTGGGCGCAGGCTTGAGTTTTACCCTGGCGCGCCGCCCCACAGCTGCCCGGTAGCGGTGCCTGCGCTCATGGAGCATCGCCAAGCCTCTCTACCACCAGATCGGCCAATGCCCGCAGCCGGTCCATCTGGCGCATGTCCTGGTGATAGCCCATCCAGATCTCACGGTCTGGTGGCGGCTCGCCGATATCCAGCCGGCGTAGCAACGGCGACTGGTCGCCGATCGCTCGCGGCAGCACTGCAACACCCAGCCCTGATGCACATAGCCGCGCCTGTACACTGCGGCTACTGCTGGTGAACACAGTCCGCGCCTTGGGGAAGTGCGACTGCAACCAGTGGACGTCAGGGTAATGGGATTGGGCCGTATTCATGGTGACAAGACCGAGCGCCTCACCGCCCTCGCCGGGATCGAAGGCTTGGTGCTCGGCCTGGTACAGCCCATAGTGCAGGGTCATGAGCCGACGCTGAACGATGTCCGGCTCGGTGAACGGGACGATGCGAAAAGCGATTTCGGCATCCCGGCGCGCCAGGTCGAACAATCGATGGCTGGGGATCACCTCGGCCACGATCAACGGATAACGGCGGTGCAACTCATGCAGTACAGGTGCCAGCACGAATCCTGCGAACCAGTCTGCACAGGCGATGCGCAGCAAGCCCTCCGGCTGTTCGCCCACGCCCGCGATACGCCGTTCGATGGCCAAGGCGCTGCGTTCCATGTTTTCGGCCAGCTCAAGAATGCTCTCACCGGCCGCAGTGAGTACCAGCCCCTCGCTGGTGCGACGGAAAAAAGCATGACCGTTGCTCTGTTCGAGCACCTGTAGGCGCCGACCTACGGTTGGATGACTGACGCCCAACTGCTTGGCGGCCGCCCCGAGCGAGCCGCTGCGGGCAATCGCCAGGAAGACGCGCAGGTCATTCCAGTCCATGGGATACCTCCTACAGAAATGAACGGTGAAGATGCAGTAATGCGGGCGCCGTCACAAGTCTCGGCTTCCATTGCCAAGCGAAGCGGTGTTCGGTATCAGGCTGCCCAGGCCGACAGCGCCGGAATCTGGCAGGCGAGCAACGCCTCGGCCGCTGGATTGAGCGGTGCACGCGCCAGCCCACGGCGCTCGATCCATGTACACGCGGCAATTTCTCTGCGCGCACATGGGCGATCGCCGGGGTGAAGGTGGGTGGTGAAGATGTAGTGGAGAACCCCAGCCACTTCCAAGGTGCACAGATGCAGCAAACCGTGGTCGCTCAGGCCGGTTTCCTCATGCAGCTCTCGGGCTGCCGCCTCATGCGGCTGTTCGCCTCGCTCGATGACGCCGCCCGGGAAGTTCCATTTGCCGCCTTTCTTGCGCACGAGCAAGACCCTTCCTTTGTCGAAGCAGATGATCGTCGCTCTGTGTTTGGCGGGAGGGGTTGTCAGCGGCATCGGATTAGCTCGTCACACTTGTCACGGATATATGACAGTTTTGTTACATGATGGACAGGCAAATCTGACGCCAAGTTCAGCCAAATGGACACATGGCTGAGGGGATTGGTACAAAAAAATAGACGAGAGGGTCGCTATGTACCCTCTCTTGGGCTGAAGCGGGCCTCAGCCTGCCGCGCGGGCACGCGCCGCATGCAGCTTCTTGTAGCTCTCGACCAGACGCAGGTGGCGGTCCAGACCTTCAAGTTTCAGGCTGGTTGAGGTCAGCCCGTAGAAGCGCACGCTGCCGTCCACCGAGCCGAGTGCCGCGTCCATGCGCTCATTGCCGAACATGCGCCGGAAGTTGGAGACGTAGTCGTCCATCTCCAGCTCGTCGTCCAGCACCACTTCCAGCACCACGTTCAGCGCCTGGTAGAACAGCCCGCGCTCGACGGTGTTGTCGTTGAACTGCAGGAACATCTCCACCAGTTCCTTGGCCTCCTCGAAACGCTGCAGCGCCAGCTGGATCAGCAGCTTGAGCTCGAGGATGGTCAGTTGGCCCCACACCGTGTTGTCGTCGAACTCGACGCCGATCAGCGTGGTGATGGTGGTGTATTCGTCCACCTCGACCTGTTCCAGGCGCTTGTACAACAACTTCAGCGAGCGGCTGTCGAGGTTGTGCAGGTTGAGGATGTCGGCACGGAAGCCCAGCGCGCGGTTGGTGTTGTCCCAGATCAGGTCCTCGACCGGGTAGATTTCCGAATAGCCCGGCACCAGGATGCGGCAAGCGGTGGCACCGAGGTCGTCGTATACCGCCATGTACGCCTCCTTGCCCAGCCCTTCGAGAATGCCGAACAGCGTCTGCGCCTCCTGCTCGTTGGAGTCTTCGCCCTGGCCCGAGAAGTCCCACTCGACGAACTCGAAGTCGGCCTTGGCACTGAAGAAGCGCCACGACACTACGCCGCTGGAGTCGATGAAATGCTCGACGAAGTTGTTCGGCTCGGTCAACGCGTGGCTTTCGAAAGTCGGTTGCGGCAGATCGTTCAGACCCTCGAAGCTGCGACCCTGGAGCAATTCGGTGAGGCTGCGCTCCAGCGCCACCTCAAAGCTTGGATGCGCGCCGAACGAGGCGAAAACCCCGCCGGTGCGCGGGTTCATCAGGGTCACGCACATCACCGGGAACTCGCCGCCCAGCGAGGCATCCTTGACCAGCACCGGGAAGCCCTGCTCCTCCAGCCCCTGGATACCGGCGACGATGCCCGGGTACTTGGCCAGCACCTCTTGCGGCACGTCCGGCAGGCACAGCTCGCCTTCGAGGATCTCGCGCTTGACCGCCCGCTCGAAGATTTCCGACAGGCACTGCACCTGGGCTTCGGCCAGGGTGTTGCCGGCGCTCATGCCGTTGCTCAGGTAGAGGTTTTCGATCAGGTTGGACGGGAAATACACCGTCTGCCCGTCGGACTGGCGCACGAACGGCAGCGAGCAGATGCCCCGGGCCTTGTTGCCCGAGTTGGTGTCGTACAGGTGCGAGCCGCGCAGTTCGCCATCGGGGTTGAAGATCTCCAGGCAGTACTCGTCGAGGATCTCCTGCGGCAGCGCGTCCTTCGGGCCAGGCATGAACCACTGCTCGTTCGGGTAGTGCACGAACGGTGCGTTGGCGATGTCCTCGCCCCAGTACTGATCGTTATAGAAGAAGTTGCAGTTCAGGCGCTCGATGAACTCGCCCAGTGCCGAGGCCAGCGCAGCTTCCTTGGTCGCGCCCTTGCCGTTGGTGAAGCACATCGGCGACTGCGCGTCGCGCACGTGCAGCGACCAGACGTTGGGCACGATGTTGCGCCAGGAGGCGATCTCGATCTTCATCCCCAGATCGGCCAGGATCGCCGACATGTTGGCGATGGTCTGCTCCAGCGGCAGGTCCTTGCCGGGAATGTAGGTGGTGGTGTCGGACACCGGCATCAGCAGTGCCTGGGCATCGGCGTCGAGGTTGTCGACCTCCTCGATGATGAACTCGGGGCCGGTCTGCACCACTTTCTTCACGGTGCAACGGTCGATGGAGCGCAGGATGCCCTGGCGGTCCTTCTCGCTGATATCCTCGGGCAGCTCGACCTGGATCTTGAAGATCTGGTTGTAGCGGTTTTCCGGGTCGACGATGTTGTTCTGCGACAGGCGAATGTTTTCGGTGGGGATGTCGCGGGTCTGGCAGTAGAGCTTGACGAAGTACGCCGCGCACAGCGCCGAGGAGGCCAGGAAGTAGTCGAACGGACCAGGCGCCGAGCCGTCGCCCTTGTAGCGAATGGGCTGATCGGCGATCACCGTGAAGTCGTCGAACTTGGCTTCAAGTCGGAGATTGTCGAGAAAATTGACCTTGATTTCCATGCGGGCACACCAGCGCGTAAAACGAAATGGGCGCCATTATCCGGGTTTTTCGCTGGGAAGTCTTGCCGCAGCCACACCGCCCTGGTCAAGGCGCCGCCACGTTCTCCTGCTGTTGGCGCCAAAGCGCCAGGTTTCGTGCAACCAGGCGCTGCGGCAGATCGCTGGACACGATTTCCCTCATCTTCGCGGCCAGTTGCTCACGCAACTGTGGCCGGTTGCACGGCGAGTCGTGGGACATCGCCAGGTACAGCCCCTCGCTGGACACCGGAGGCTCGAGCACCTGCACCTGCTCGTCCACCTTCAGCACGCGCGCCAGGGCCATGCCTGGAAACTGCTCGAAGATCACATAGTCACTACGCTTGTGCAGCAGCTTCTCGAACGCCTGCCTGGCGCCGGGCACTGCCTCCAGGTTGAGGTTGGTCCGGGCGAACTCGTCGAACTGCTCGCCATGGCTGTTGTTGACCAGTACCCCACCCTTGAGCCCGCGCAGATCGTCCCAGCCTTTATAGGCGAAAGCGCTGTCGCTGCGCACCCAGACCACGCTTGGGGTGTGCAGGAACGGCGGCTCGATGAAGTTCACCTCGTTCTGCCGCGCGCGGGTCAGGAAGTAGCCCGCCAGAAGATCGACCCGCCCGGTACGCACTTCTTCCTGGGCGCGTCCCCAGGGCCCGGAATATTTCACTTCCACATCCAGCCCCAGCTCACCTGCCATGTACTTGAGCAGATCGGCATTGGCCCCGACGAGGTGCTGCGGGTCCTGCGGGTCACGCCACAGGTAAGGTGGATACTCGGGGTTGCCGGTGGCGGTCAGGCGCGTGCAGTCATCGACCGCCAGCGCCACCTGCGGCAATACCGCGAAGGTCAGCGACAGCAGCAAGGCCCGACAGGAACGGCGCTCGATCATTGATGGCCCTCGTCTGAATAGAACAGCAGGGAAAAAGCGATGACTGACCGACAGGCGACATGAACAGCGACAGGCTTAACACAGTCTGGACCAGAAACCGTCAGCTGCCAGCAATGACCGCTGCAAGATGCCATTCGTCGGCGCATCATGCCATCACCGAACCCGTTCGGCTGCGCCTGCGACTATTTTTCACCGCCCTGCTGGCCATAACGGCCATACCCTGTAGGCTGTGCTGTGGCCGCGAACGATCGGCCGGTACCGCCCGGGTGCCGGGCGCGCGCAGGATGACTCGTCGGCCCTTCTGCTATCTGGCCCTGATCGAGCCTTACGACCCGGACACCCGCACCATGCCCGTCGACCTGCAAGCGCTCTATCCCAAGTTGATCCACCTGATGCTCGACACCGTCTTCGTGGTCGACCAGGACGACCAGATCGTGTTCGTCAGCGATGCCTGCCAAGCGCTGCTGGGCTACCGCGCCGAGGAGCTCATCGGCACGCCGATCACGCATTACATGCACCCCGACGACCTGCCCGCCACTCGGGCCTCGATCGTCCGGGTCATGTCCGGCCAGGCGCATTTCGATTTTCGCAATCGCTACATCCGCAAGGATGGCGGTGTCGTCCATATCCTCTGGGCGGCGTTCTGGTCAGAAGAGGTCGGCGCACGCATCGGCGTGGCGCGCAACGTCACCGCCCTCACCGAGGCCGAAGAAGAGCTGCGCTTTCTCGCCCACCACGACCCGCTGACCCGGCTGGCCAATCGCGCCCTGTTCAACAGCCGCCTGGACGCTGCGTTGAAGGCGGCGCAGCAGCACGGCGATACCCTGGCGCTGCTATTCGTCGACATCGACGACTTCAAGGAAATCAACGACACCCACGGCCACAGTGCCGGCGACCGCGTGCTGCGCCTGGTGGCCCAGCGCCTGGAGCGCTGTGCCGGCGCGCATGCCACGGTAGCGCGGGTGGGCGGCGACGAGTTCGCCATCCTGCTCACCGACCTGCCGTCGCACAGCGCCGTATTCGACAAGGTCACACAGATCCTGGCCGTCATGGTCGAGCCGCTGGATGCCGACTTCGGCGGCCTCGCCATGCCGACCTGCAGCATCGGCGTCGCCTGCTACCCCGCCGACGGGCGCGATGCCGATGCCCTGCTCAGCCATGCTGACGGCGAGATGTACCGGGTCAAGCGGCAGCGCTCGGCCTCGTGCTGACTCCCCCACCAACCTGTTCGCAGGCGATCGGAGAAAAGGGGGGGTGGCAAATCGGCGGCTTCACCATGACCCGTGCATGCCTGCCGTCCAGCCCCCGAACTGGCTGACGAAGCACAACCGACGCACCGGAGTTCGCAATCGAGCCGCTTACACCTCGAGCAGATGAACCCCAAGCCCCTCCTCCCCCGGTGCCAGCTCCGACCGCAAGGTCAACTCGGGAATCAGATAATCCCCGCCATTCTGACGCCGATACGGGATCGGTGTATCGCCCCACAAACCATCGAGGCGCCGCTCCAGTTGCAGGCAGGCATCGGCGAATGCCGCATCGTCGATGCGGCTGGTGCGATGGAGCACGAACGGCGGCAGCACCTCGAACCCCGGATAGAACAGGATGCCGTGCTGGATGGGGAACAGGATCGCCTCCAGTGGGCCATTGATGCCCCGCGGCGCGTAGTGGGAGGCCCAGCCACCGGTTGTGACCACCAGCATGGCGCGCTTGCCGGCCATGCTGCCTTCACCATAGCGGTCGCCCCAGTGCTGGTCGGAATGCTCGCCCACGCCGTAGGCGAAGCCATAGGCATAGACCCGCTCGACCCAGCCCTTGAGGATTGCCGGCAGGCCGAACCACCACAGCGGGAACTGCAGGATCACGGCGTCGGCCCAGAGCAGTTTTTCTTGCTCCAGGGCAATGTCGGCACTCTGCGTGCCATCGGCGAAGGCCTGGCGTGAGTCTTCCGAGACCCGAAAACGCACGCCGGGTTGGCCGGCTGTATTGTCGCTGGCATCGATCAGCGGCTTGAAGGCCATAGCGTAAAGATCCGATACCTGCACGTTGTGGCCCTGGCGCTGCAGGTGGGCAACCGCATGGTCCTTGAGCGAACCGTTGAGCGAGCGGGGTTCAGGGTGGGCGTAGACGATCAGCACATTCATGGTGGCACTCCGTAAAGGGATGCGAGCCATGATGGGCGGCCACACGATATAGTTGAAATGAATATCCACTATTCCAGGTATTGCCTTGCACGATTCCTTGCGCCGCCTCGACCTCAACCTGCTGGTGACCCTCGACGCCTTGCTCAGCGAGCACAATGTGACGCGCGCGGCGCAGCGCCTGCATCTGGCACAACCGACCGTCAGCGTGCAGTTGGCGCGGCTGCGCGAGCTGCTTGAAGACCCGCTGCTGCTACCCGGACCGAGGGGCATGCGCCCGACCGCGCGGGCAGACGCCTTGCGCGCACCGTTGCGCCAGGCGCTGGAGGCGTTGCAGCTTGCCATCGCTGCGCCGCACCCCTTCGACCCGGCCGCCGCCCGCCAGACCTGGCGCGTGGCCGCCACCGACTACAGTGCCTCGACCATCCTGCTGCCCGCCCTGGCCAGGCTACGCAGCGCCGCCCCGGGCACACGCCTGGCGGTGCTCGACCTGCAGCCTTCGGCCCTGCTCCGCCAGGCCGAGCTCGGCGAGATCGACATGGCCTTTCACATTGCCCTGCAGGCGCCGGCAGAGCTGCGCCAGCGCAGCCTGTTCGTCGAGCGCTACGTGCTGGTCGGCCGAGTCGACCATCCAGGGCTCAGGCGCAAGCCGACACTCAAGCAGTTCTGTGCGCTGGAGCAGGTGATCGTCTCACCCGACGGCGGCGGCTTCCATGGCCCTACGGACGCCGCGCTAGCCGCGCAAGGACTCGCGCGCAACGTGGTGCTGTCGGTGCCGCATTTCATGCTGCTGGCGGCGGTGCTGGTCGGCTCGGACCTGGTAGCCATGCTTCCGCAGCGGCTGGTGGTCAGCGACCCCAGGCTCAAGGTGGTAGAGGCGCCCCTGGCGGTGCAGGGATTCGAGATGCTGATGCTGTGGCCGGAGCGGGTACATCGGGACCCAGGGCATCGCTGGCTGCGGCAGGTTATTGTCGATGCTCTGCAGCAGAACTAGTTGACACGCGGGGCGGCCAGAAACGCCGACAGCGCCGCCCCCAGCGCCTCGAACACCAGGCCAATCCGCCGAACCCGTCGCAGATCGCCGTGCATTGCCACCCAGACATCCACCGAAAATGCCACGGCCTGCGGCAACACCCTCACCAGCCCATGCCGCCGCGCCAGTTGCTCGGCACACACCCCAACCCCCACACCAGCCCTGAGTGCCGCGAACTGGGCGAGGTGATCGTCGGTGCGCAGCGCCATGCGTTCCGGCACACAGACAAAGCCGTTCTGCTCGAGAAACATCACTTCAGCAAGGTTGCGATCAGGCCCGATCAGCGGATAGCGCGCAAGGTCTGCATGGGTGTTCGGCACGCCATGGCGCAGCAGCAGCTCAGGGGTCGCATACAGGCCTATCCGCAGGTCCCCCACATGCCGGGTGACCACTGCCGCCTCGGTAGGCCTGCGAATCCGCACCGCCACGTCAGACTCCTGCAGTGCCAGGGCCTCAAGCCGGTTCGAGATGCTCAGCTCCAGTGTCAGCTCCGGCCGGGCCGTGCGGATCTCACCCAGCATCGCCGGCAGCACCTCCACCCCCAGCAACTGATTGCTGGTGACGCGCACCGTGCCTCCCGGCACCTGGGCCTCGGCAGACGCGGCGCGGGCAAAGGCTTCCGCTGCCAGGGCCATGGACTCGACATGGCCGATCAGCTCCTTCGCCGTTTCCGTGGCCATCAAGCCTGCCGGCGAGCGCACGAACAGGCTCATGCCCACGCTCTGCTCCAGCGCGTCGATACGCCGACGCGCGGTGGCCTGGGCAATGCCCAGCATGCGCGCGGCGGCAGAGAGGCTGCCCGTGCGCAAGACCGCCAGGAACACGCGCTGGGTTTCCCATTGCAGTTGAGGGGTGTTCATACATTTCCTATGAGCAGCTCGGCAGGTTTGATCAGTTTTAACCAGGCTGATACTCGCGCATGCTTCACGTATCCAGGCCGTTCGTCAAACGGCCTGCCATACCGACACGAGGTCCGTTGCATGAAGATTCAAGGTGGGTGCCGTTGCGGGCAGGTGACGTTCGAATCCGATCACCCCGCGATCATGACCAGCGCCTGTCATTGCACGGGCTGCCAGAAGATGTCGGGCAGTGCGTTCTCGCTGACGGCGCTGTTCCCAGCCGAAGGGTTCAGGGTCACGCGCGGGGCGCCGGTGCCTGGAGGTCTTCGGGGCGCAACCCGTCATGAGTTCTGCCCCCACTGCATGAGCTGGCTGTTCACCCGGCCCGCCGGTAACGACGCGGTCGTGGGCGTGCGCAGCAGCCTGCTGGAAAACCCGCAGCACTACGCACCGTTCATGGAAACCTGGACACAGGAGAAGCTGCCATGGGCCTGTACCGGTGCTGTCGTCAGCTTCGAAGGCTTTCCCGACCCACAGGATTATCCGGCGTTGATGGCACGGTTCGCGCAGCGCTGACCGGCTGCCAAAGCCTCAACTGTTCGCCCTGCAACAGCAGGGCAACACTTTGCCCGACTCAGCACAGCTGTCAGCCCTGATTTGCGCGCCCATCTGCGCAAAACCGGGGCCTGGCGAGATGGCACGCTGCCTGCAACCGGTCCAGATCCCTCTTCTCGACTGGATCGCCCCATGCGTCTGTTTGCCCAAGCCCTGCCCAGCGCCCTGAAGTCGCTGTCTATTGCCGGCCTCGTTGCCCTGGCCTTCAATCCCGTCGCCCACGCCGAAACCGCGCCCAAGGAAGTCCGCCTGGACTACGCCTACTACTCCCCCGTAAGCCTGGTGCTCAAGCATTTCGGGTGGTTGGAAAAAGCCCTGCCTGACTCCAAGGTCACCTGGGTGTTCAGCCAGGGCAGCAACCGCTCGCTGGAATACCTCAACAGCGGCGGTGCCGACTTCGGCTCTTCGGCCAGCCTCTCGGCGGTGCTGGCCCGGGCCAACGGCAGCCCGATCAAGTCGGTGTACGTCTACAGCCGCGCCGAATGGACCGCGCTGGTGGTGGCCAAGGACTCGCCGCTGAAGACACTTGATGACCTCAAGGGCAAGAAGATCGCCGCCACAAAAGGTACCGACCCGTACCTGTTCACCCTGCGTGCACTGGAAAAGGCCGGGCTGAAAAAGGATGACGTCGAGCTCTTGCACCTGCAGCACCCTGATGGCCGCACCGCACTGGAGAAAGGCGATGTCGATGCCTGGGCCGGCCTCGATCCGCACATGGCCGCCAGCGAACTGCAAGCCGGCTCACGCCTGCTGTACCGCAACAAGGACTTCAACAGCTATGGCGTGGTCAGTGTCACCGAGACCTTCGCCAAGCAGCATCCACAAACCATCGCCACGGTGATCAAGGCCTACGAGCAGGCACGCCACTGGGCAGCCGCACACCCGGACGAGTTCGCCCGCCTGCTGGCCGATGAGTCCAAGCTCCCGCTGGATGTGGCCAAGCTGCAGCTGTCGCGTACCGACCTCTCGGCGCCACAACTGACCGAGCAGGACGTGACAGCCTCCAAGGCCGCGGCACCGATCCTGGTGTCGGAGGAGCTGGTCAAGCGTGCCGCCGACGTCAACGCCGTGATCGACCAGTTGATCGACCCGTCCTTCGGCAAGGCCAGCATCGAGCGATGAGCCTCTCCACGCACACTCGCAGCGTGAGCGCGCCGGCGCCCGCCACTGCCATCTCGCCCTGGCCACGTCGGCTCAAGGGCCTGGCGCTGCCTCTGGCGATCATCCTGCTGCTGGAGGCCGTCGTGCGCCTGGGCTGGATCGCTTCCTACCAGATGCCCGCCCCCAGCGAAGTGGCGCAGACCCTGGTGCAACTGGCCGACGGCGCGCTGTGGAAACACATCGGTGCCAGCCTGTCGCGGGTGTTGGCCGGCTTTGCCATCGGCGCCGCCCTGGGGCTGCTGTTCGCCGCCTGGGTAGGCCTGAGCCGTGAGGCGGAGGCCTGGCTGGAACCGACTTTCGCCAGCCTGAGGGCGATCCCGAGCCTGGCCTGGGTGCCGCTGTTGCTGCTGTGGCTGGGCATCGGCGAGACCTCCAAGGTGACACTGATCGCCATCGGCGCGTTCTTCCCGGTGTACCTGAACGGCGTGGCCGCGATCCGCAACATCGACCGCAAGCTGGTCGAGGTCGGGCGCATGTACGGCTTCGGCCCATTGCGCCTGGCCCGGCGCATCCTGCTGCCGGCTGCGATACCCGGCGTATTCACCGGCCTGCGCAGCGCCCTGAGCCTGAGCTGGATGTTTCTCGTCGCCGCCGAGCTGATCGCCGCCACCCGTGGCCTGGGCTATTTGCTCAGCGACGGCCGGGAGACTTCACGACCGGACCTGGTGCTCGCGGCGATCATCGTCCTGGCCCTGCTCGGCAAACTCAGCGATGGCCTGTTGGCCGGGCTGGAGCAGCGCTGGCTGAACTGGCGCGACACCTTCGACGGCACGGACCGAGGAGCCTGAATCCATGAACCAACCCTTGCGCGTTGCCGCACCGACACCTGCACCCTTGCTCGACCTGCGCGTCGAGCACAAGGCATTCGGCGCCACTGCGGTACTGGGGGCGGTCGAGCTGCAACTGCAACCCGGCGAGATCGTCAGCCTGCTGGGCCCCAGTGGCTGCGGCAAAAGCACCCTGCTGCGCCTGGTGGCGCAACTGGACCGCGACTTCGTTGGCCATCTGCAGCAACGCCCGGAACAGGTCGGTTTCGTGTTCCAGGAGCCGCGCCTGATGCCCTGGTTGAGCGTGGCCGACAATATCGGCTTCAGTGAGGACCGTCGCTACGACCGTGCCCGGGTCAACGGCCTCATCGACGAGGTGGGCCTGGGCGGCTTCGCCGATGCGCTGCCCAAGGCGCTGTCCGGCGGCATGGCCCAGCGCGTGGCCATCGCCCGCGGGCTGTACGGCCAACCACAACTGCTGTTGCTCGACGAGCCGTTCAGCGCCGTGGATGCCTTCACCCGCTTCAAACTGCAGGATCTGTTGCTGGACCTCGCACGCCGCCACCGCATCGCCCTGCTGGTGGTCACCCATGACGTGGACGAGGCGCTGTACCTGAGCGACCGCGTGCTGGTGATCGGCAACCGGCCGGGCACTGTCTGCCGCGAGCTGAGGGTCGGCCTCGGCTACCCGCGCGAGCGTCAGGACGAACGCCTGGCTCGTCTGCGCGGCCAGGCGCTGGAAGCCCTGCACAGTGCGCGGGTGATCTGAGCCGGGCGCGTTCATCGATAGTGACTATCGAGCACGACGATTTCTGCCCGGCGGCCGTGCTCGATAACCTGTGTCCAACGACTCGCCAGACGAATCCTCGAACCAGGAAACCCGCCGATGAACGCCACCGCCCGCCTGCTGCTCGCTGCCCTGGCCGCCCTTGGTATCGCCGCACTTGCCGGCTGTGCCAGCCATCCCGAACAACGTCCCTACACTGCCGAGGAAACGCGCCAGTTGCAGCTCGAGGCGCTGCAACGCCGAGGCCTGTCGCAGCAGGAATACGAACATCAGCGCGCTGCAATCCTGCGTGCCGACCAGGTGGAAGTAGCCGGCGACGGCCTGCGCCAGGCCCCTGCCCTGCGCGGCTGATCAGCCCTCGCGACTGCGCTGCAGCCGCGCCCGCATCCCCTCACTGGCGCCAGGGCCCTGCACCAGCTCGCACGCCGACCAGGGCACCACGCGCCCGGACTCCACGTCCACCATCATCGGCTGCAAGGCCTTGCCCGTGCCCTTTTCCACCACCTGCACACTGATGGCCTCAGGCGCAAAATGCCGATTACCCCAGGCGATCAGCGCATAGAGCACGCCCTGCAGGTCGCGCCCCCGAGCACTGGGCCGGTATTCGTGGCGTAGGGGCCGGGTGCTGTAGGCATGGCGCTCGAGCAGGCCGGCCTCCACCAGCGCATTGAGCCTGCGGGTCAACATGCTCGGAGCGATCTCCAGGCTCTTGGCGAAATCGTCGAAGCGGCTCAGGCCCTGCAAGGCATCGCGCATGATCAACAGGCTCCACCACTCCCCCACGTGTTCAAGGCTCAGGGCGATAGGGCATTCGGAATCCACAAGCGTCTTGCGTTGCATCAGGCAGGCTCACCACGGGTCGTGAAATATTCGGGCTGTATGTTACTTCTATAATGATAGTAACGTCTCTTGAGCTGAATAGTAGCAAACCTCCATGGGAGTGAGACCTTCATGAGCAAGCGTATCGTCGTTACCGGAATGGGAGCGGTCACACCGCTGGGGTGTGGCGTTGAGCGGGTCTGGGAACGCCTGCTGGCGGGGCGCTCGGGCATCGCGCAGTTGCCGGAATCGCTGATCGGCGACCTGGCGGTGCGCATCGGCGGCCAGGTGCCGGACCTGCAGCAGGACAGCGAGGCCGGCTTCGATCCGGACCGCATACTGCCAGCCAAGGAGCAGCGCAAGGTCGATCGTTTCATCCTGTTCGCCCTGGGCGCCGCACAGGAGGCCCTGGCGCAGGCCGGCTGGCAACCGCAAAGCGTCGAACAACAGGAACGCACGGCAACCATCATCGGTACCGGCGTGGGCGGCTTCCCGGCCATCGCCGAGGCCGTGCGCACCACCGACAGCAAAGGCCCACGCAAGTTGTCACCCTTCACCATCCCCTCCTTCCTAGGCAACCTGGCTGCCGGCCAGGTGTCGATCGCCCACGGGCTCAAGGGCCCACTGGGTACACCGGTCACCGCGTGCGCTGCCGGGGTGCAGGCGATTGGCGACGCCGCGCGAATGATCCTGGCCGGTGAAGCGGACGTAGCGTTGTGCGGCGGCGCAGAGGCGGCCATTCATCGTGTCAGCCTGGCCGGCTTTGCCGCCGCGCGGGCCTTGTCGAGCGATTTCAACGAGCACCCGGAACAGGCTTCGCGCCCGTTCGACACCCGCCGCGACGGCTTCGTCATGGGCGAAGGCGCCGGCCTGCTGGTGATCGAAGAACTGCAGCATGCACTGGCACGCGGCGCCACGCCGCTGGCCGAGCTGGTGGGCTACGGCACCAGCGCCGACGCCTATCACATCACCTCGGGACCGGAAGACGGCGACGGCGCGCGACGCGCCATGACCCTGGCCCTGCGCCAGGCCGGTATCCGTGCACAACAGGTCGGCCATCTCAATGCCCATGCCACCTCGACACCGGTGGGCGACAAGGGCGAGCTCGCAGCGATCAAGGCGGTGTTCGCCGACGTGCCCTCACCGGTGATCAGCGCGACCAAGTCTGCCACCGGCCACTTGCTGGGCGCCGCCGGCGGTATCGAGGCGATCTTCACCGTGCTTGCTCTGCGCGACCAACAGGCGCCGGCCACGCTCAACCTGGTCGAGCCTGACCCCGCAGCCGCCGGGCTGGACATTGCCGCAGGCCAGCCGCGGCCCCTGGATACCGAATACGCGCTGTCCAACGGCTTCGGTTTCGGCGGCGTCAATGCCAGCGTGATTTTCAAGCGCTGGGAGGGTTGAACCACTGGTCGCCATGCGGGCACTTGATTAGGCTTGGCCATCGCCTCGATCACACTGGGAGCACTACCGATGTCCAGAAACGACCGCTATGAAGCCGCTCTGCAGGCGCTGGGTTATTCGTTCGATGGCCCGCTGAAGATCGGCGGCGACTACGTGCCGGTGCTGCACTTGGGCGACCAGGTGTACATCAGTGGGCAAATCCCGCGGGTCAACGACACCGTGGTGTTCCCGGGGCGGGTGGGCGAGGACGTCAGCCTCGCCGATGCGCAGACTGCCGCCAAGATCAGCACCCTGCGCTGCCTGAAGCTGCTGAGCGAAAGCCTGGGCTCGCTGGACGCGGTCAAGGGTATCGCGCGGATCAATGTATTCGTGCAGTCGGCGGCAGACTTCACCCAGCAGAGCGAAGTGGCCAACGGCGCGTCGGCGATCCTGCATGAAGTGCTGGGCGACGCCGGCAAGCATACCCGCACCTCGGTGGGGGTGTATCAGTTGCCGAAGAATGCCGCGGTGGAGATTGACCTGATCGCGGTGGTGTAGGTGCAAGGGGCTGGCGTGCAGCCCCTTCAGCCTTGCAGCCCCTCGACCACCTGCGCCACCGTGGTCACCTGGCGAAAGTGATGGGTCCACAGCTCGATACCCAACTTGCCCGAGCGGTCCAGTGAAGAGCCCACCGTCAGGTCAGTGATCAAGGTCGGGTTCAGCCCGGCATCGAACAGCGCAAAGCCGGCGGCCAGTACGCAGGTTTCGGTCTGCAGGCCGCAGACCAGCACACGCTCCACCCCCAGTCGCTTGAGGTAGTCGATGGCCTCGGCGGTCTGCCCGTAGCCGTGCTTGACGAACACTTCGTCTGCCTCGATCAGGCTCTCGTCCTCGCGCGCCGGATGCCAGCCAAGCTGCTGCTGGAACGGCGTGACCTGCTCGTCGTGCAACTCGACCGACGCGATGGCAGGGAGTTTCGCGGCCAACGCGCGGATTCCGTCGATCAGCCACTCAGGAGGGCTGAAGGTGGACTGGACATCGACGATAAGCAAAGCCTGCCGCATGGGGTTCTCCGGGGGACGACATGGGCCGCGGAGTATATCGTCCGTGGACGATCGTTGCAGGCCCTGGAGCTTGAGCAAGCCACGAGCAGTTGAGCCGGCGATACGCTGGGAGAGACCGTGATCAAGCCTCTGCGCTTGCGCTGATGCGCTAGACTGCGCGCTCCATCACGCAAGGAGGCCACATGGGTATTCGCGGGCAGGATCGACAGATCGACAACATCGAGTTCAACGTCACCGACATCGGCCGCAGCAAGGCGTTCTATGGGGCAGTGTTCGGCTGGTCCTTCACCGACTACGGCCCCACCTATACCGAGTTCTCCGATGGCCGCCTGAGCGGCGGCTTTACCACCGGCGAAGCGGTACGACCGGGTGGCCCGCTGGTCATCCTCTACGCCGACGACCTTGAAGCCACCCAGCGACGTGCAGAAGCAGCAGGCGCGCGCATCAGCCGCGCCACCTTCGCCTTCCCTGGCGGCCGGCGCTTCCACTTCATCGACCCGGACGGCTACGAACTGGCCGTGTGGACCGCCTCATGACGCGGTTCAAGCGGTAGGGACGGTCCCGCCATCCACCACGAACTCGGTGCCGGTCACCGCCGCAGCTGCTGGCGAGGCCACGAAGCCGATGACGTTGGCCACCTCCTTCGGGCTGGCGGGCCGACCCAGGGGGATCCCGCCCAAGGCCTGCATGATGATGCGCTTGCCGCCCTCGTAGTCGGTGCCCGCCTCGCTGGCCAGGCGCTCGGCCAGGGCTACCGAGGCCTCGGTCTCGATCCAGCCGGGCGCGACCCGCACCACGCGTACGCCCTTGGGTGCGACTTCCTTGGACAGGCTCTTGCTGTAGGTCGACAGCGCCGCCTTGGCCGCCGCATAGGCGGTGGTGGCTTCCGGCAGCGGCAGTTGGTGCTGGATCGAGGTGACGTGAACGATCACCCCGCCGCCCTGCGCCAGCATGCCGGGCAGCAAGACCCGATCCAGACGCACGGCGGGCAGCAGGTTGAGGTCCAGCTCCTGTTGCCAATGCGCCTCGCCCAAGGCGGCAAAGCCCCCGGCCGGTGCGCTGGAACCGCCCAGCACATGAACGATGACATCGACACCGCCCAGCTGCCGCTCGACCTCGCCCGCCAACTGCTCGCACCCCTCGAGGGTGGTCAGATCGGCTTTGACGAACGACGCCTGAGGGGCATCGACGGGCGCTGTGCGCGCGCAGGTCAGTACACGGGCGCCCAGCTCGAGGAACAGCTCGACCGTGGCCTTGCCCAGGCCTTTGGTGCCAGCGGTGACCAGTACGCGCTTGCCACGCAGGGTTTCTGACGGATGACTCATGGATATTCTCCGGTGGTAGCAACCTGGGTTGCGGATAGAATCGTGTTTTTGTCCGAACGAGCCGAACCATGGAGCGCGTCAGCCTCAACGACCTCGATGCCGTCCTCGCCATCGCCCGGCGCGCCAGTTTTCGCGCGGCGGCCATCGACCTGGGGATGTCCACCACTGCCCTGAGCAACGCCATCGGCAAGCTCGAGGCGAACCTTGGCGTGCGCCTGTTCAACCGCACCACGCGCAGCGTGTCCCTGACCGATGCCGGGCGCCTGTTCGTCGAGCACGTCGCCCCGGCGCTGGGCGAGGTGCAAGGCGCCCTGGAAGTGGTGCGCGCCCAGCGCGATCAGCCCAGTGGCATGCTGCGCATCAACGCTGCGGCGTTCGCCGCACGCGAGATCATCGGGCCGCTGGTACTGGAGTTCTTGCGGCGCTATCCGCAGATGCAGGTGGACCTGGTCACCGAGGGGCGCCTGGTGGACATCGTCGCCGATGGTTTCGACCTGGGCGTGCGAGTCGCCGACCTGGTGCCCAGCGACATGATCAGCCTTTCCCTCGGCCGGCCGCAGCGCTATGCCGTGGTCGCCTCCGCCGCCTACCTGGCCGCGCGGGGCACGCCAAGGCTGCCGGCCGACCTGCAGCGCCACAGTTGCGTCCGCGTGCGCCTGCCGGATGGCGCGCTGTTCCGCTGGCGCTTCGCCAACGGCAACAGCGCGCAGCAGATCGACGTGCAGGGCCCCATCACTCTGGACGAGGCCAGCCTGGCACGTACTGCCGTCATGGCTGGCGTGGGCCTTGGCTACTTCATGGAACAGGACGTGCGCGAGGACATCGCGGCCGGGCGCCTGGTGCGTGTGCTGGACGACTGGACGCCACCGTTGCCGGGGCTGTGCCTGTACTACGCCGGGCGGCGCAATCCCTCGGCAGGCATGACCGCGTTTCTCGCACTGGCCCGGGAAGTGGCGGAGCAGGCGTGCCGCGAGGGCACGTGAGACAGGGACTTGCTGCATGGGCGGACGGCCTCGCCGGGTGTCGGTGAGGCACAGGTTATGCGTTCAGGTCCGTCGCGATAAGCAGGACAGATCAGGATGATTCATTGCGAATTTCAGGATAGTGAACCCAGCTTTCAATGCTGTTCGAGAATCCACTGGGTAATGGCCTGCAAATCTTCCTCGCGGGCTTGCGACTGTGGCGGCATCGGCACCACTCCCCATTGCCCCCGGCTGCCCTGTCGGACGCTTTGCACCAACTGCCCGGCGTCCTTGCTGCCGTCGCGATAACGCGCAGCAATCTCTCGCCAGGACGGACCCACGGCCCGCGCATCCAATTGGTGGCAAGCGCTGCAGGCGTAGCGCTGCATCACGGTGGGCGGCTCGGCGAACACCCGAACACTGGCGAACAGCAGCAGCCCGGCTGCAATCACGGCACCTCGAGACATGGGCATGGTCCTGAAAACGATGGGGCGTCGAGGGTACCGGTTACACCGATCCTGCAACAGAGCAGGCTGCGCAAACTGTTATCCTCCAGCGATCCCCACCAGCAGGCACGACCATGACCGAAGGCCCGACCGCCCTCCCCCCGCTCAATGCCCTGCGCGTGTTCGAGGTTGTCTCGCGCCATCTGAATTTCCGCCTGGCGGCCGAGGAGCTGGGTGTCACCCAGGCAGCCGTGGCCCAGCAGGTACGGGGGCTGGAGGCGAGCCTGGGCATCAGGCTGTTCGAACGCTTGCCACGTGGCCTGCGCCTGACCGATGCGGGGCTGGGCTACAGCCACAGTATCCGCAACGCCTTGGCCCTGATCGGCGAAGCCACTGCGGCACTGCGCCCGGACAACCGTCACCTCACCGTCAGCGTCACCCCGACCTTCGCCTCGAAATGGCTGATCCCCCGGCTGAGTTCGTTCACCGAGGCCCATGGCGAGATCGACCTGCGGGTGCTGGCCACCGATCGCCTGTCGCGCTTCCAGGCCGACGGCGTGGACCTTGCCGTGCGCTACGGCCACCCGCCCTTCGGCGCAGGGCTCAACACCGAACTGCTGCTCAGGCAGCGGGTGGTCGCGGTGGCCAGCCCCGCACTGCTGGCGCAGTGGGGTAAACCGCACAGCCTCGAGCAGTTGCAGCATTTCCTGCTGCTGCACGATGCGCATAATTTCTGGCCCGAGTTCATCACCCAGCTGTTCGGCCAGCCGACCCAGCCGATGCCGAAGAACGTGCGCTTCAACCAGACCTCGCTGGCCATCGAGGCCGCCGTGGCCGGGCAAGGGCTGGCGCTGTCCAGCGAACTGTTCGTGCAGGAAGACCTGCAGGCCGGGCGGCTGGTGCAGGTATTCGAGCAGGCGCTGGAGATGGACAAGCACTTCTACCTGGTCTGGCCCCGCAAGGGCAGCACACCGACCGCACTGGACGTGGTTCGCGGCTGGCTGCTGGAGCAGGTGGAAGCCCCCTGAGGCAATAGATTTTCTACTGAATTGACAAACCCCTGCTGCCTCCCTGCCAGCGGTGCACCGGTGCTAGGCTGACCCCATCACATCAGCCAAGCATTGCATTGGAGGTCACATGTCAGTAGAAAAAGTAGCGATCATCACCGCCGGCGGTAGCGGCATGGGTGCAGCGGCGGCGCGGCGCCTGGCCGCAGACGGGTTCAAGGTGGCAATCCTGTCTTCATCGGGCAAGGGCGAGGCCCTGGCCCGCGAACTGGGCGGCATCGGCGTGACCGGCAGCAACCAGTCCAACGACGACCTGCAACGCCTGGTCGACACCGTGCTGGAGAAATGGGGGCGCATCGATGTGCTGGTCAACAGCGCAGGCCACGGCCCGCGTGCGCCGATCCTGGAGATCAGCGACGACGACTGGCACAAGGGCATGGACACCTATCTGCTCAATGTCATCCGCCCGACCCGCCTGGTCACCCCGACCATGCAGAAACAGCAAGGTGGCGTGATCATCAACATCTCCACCGCCTGGGCCTTCGAGCCCAGCGACCTGTTCCCGACCTCTGCCGTGTTCCGTGCCGGCCTTGCAGCCTTCAGCAAGATCTTCGCCGACACCTACGCCAAGGATAACGTGCGGATCAACAACGTTCTGCCCGGCTGGATCGACAGCCTGCCGGCCACCGAGCAACGCCGCGACAGCGTGCCACTCAAGCGCTACGGCAAGAGCGAGGAAATCGCTGCGACCATTGCCTTCCTGGCCAGCGAAGGCGCGGCCTACATCACCGGGCAGAACATCAAGGTCGATGGTGGACTGACCCGAGGGGTGTGAACCTCGCCGCATGCCTCACTCGGCAGGTACGCTGAAATCCTTGGCGAAGGTTGGGGCAACGTCCAGCCGTTGCGTCATCAGGCCATGGGCGTGGTAGAAGTCGGCGGTCTCCTGCTGTTGGGCCACGGTGTGCTCATCGATGCCTTGCCAGTGCAGCTTGCGCCGCTCGAACTGCAACCGCGCGGCCTCTTCGGGAAAACCGATGATCGCCGCGAGGGACTTGGAATAGCTGTCCAGGTGCTGGTTGGCCCACACCTGGGCGCCAGCCAGGCGCTTGAGGTAGTCCTGCAAGGCCGCATGTCGCGCAGGGTCTTGCAGCGCCTGGTCGGTGACCGCCAGGAAGCTGTTGCCGCTGGACAGGCCGCGACCGTTCACCAGCACCCTGCCCTGCCCGCTGGTCTCGGCCAGCGCAGTGTAAGGCTCCCAGGTCGCCCAGGCGTCCACCGAGCCGTTGGCCAGGGCGATCTTGGCGTCCACCGGCCCTAGAAAGCGAAACTCCACGTCCTTCTCGCTCAGGCCGGCCTGCTCCAGAGCCTTGAGCGCAATGTGGTGGCCGATCGACCCGCGGCCGGTGGCGATGCGTTTGCCCTTGAGGTCGGCGCCACTGCGCAGGGGCGACTCCGGGCGCACCAGCACCGCGGTGCCGTAGGGGTCGGACTTGTCCACCGCGATGGCCTTGACCGGCGCCCCGGAGGCGAGCACGAACAGCAGCGGGGCATCGCCGATGATGCCTGCATCGATGGCGCCTGCGTTGAGCGCCTCGGCAAGTGGCGCGGCGGCCGGAAACTCTGCCCAGTGGATGTCGTAGGGCAGGTCGCGCAGTGCGTCGGCAGCCTCGAGCTGGGCGCGCATGTTGCCCTTCTGGTCACCGACGCGCAGCGTGAGGCGCTCGGCGGCAAAGGCCTGGGTTGCCAGCAGCAGGCTGGCGGCAATCAACAGTAGGCGGGAACGGATCGGCATGGAGCTCCTCGGGAAGGTACGTGCGTTGGAGCACTGACTGTACCGAGTCGCCATAGATAAATTAAATTGATTTTAGGAATAACCTAATATGCAAATTAATTTAGATTCCAAATCCCGGCAGGGACGAGCCGCCATGACGCAAGCCCGTCTCTGCTGGGCTCGGCTCAGTCCTTGGCCCTGTGCAGCAGGCTGTCGAAGCGCTTGCCGTCGATCAGGTAGGTCAGGCGCGCCTGGCCGTTTTCCAGCGGTTCCAGGGTCATGGGCGTATTGGTCTTGTGGTAGGGATGGCGGAACAGCGCCGGCTTCTCGGTGTAGGCGTAGCTGTTGAAGGCCAGGGCATCGCCCGTCCAGCGCACGTTGTTGTACAGGTAGCGCCAGTTCTCGTCCGGGCGGTGATAGAGGTAGACGCCGCTGGCGTCACGAACGACCTCGATCTGCACCGCGCCGGCCTTGCTCGCCCACTTGCCGATATAGCGTTCGAGCCCCGCATGGCCTGCTGGTACTGCCGGCGCCGGGGCGAAGTCACTTGCCTGGAACGGGGTTCGCCGTGCCGCCTCACCCTTGGCATCGACGTACAGGTCACATAGCGGCGCCACCTGGTCGACCTTGCGGTAGAGGAAGGTGAGCTGGGCATCGGCGACTGGCATGCTCAACATCATGACCGTCGGGGCAAAACCCAATACCTTCAGGTCGAACGCGCGCGCCTCGGACTGAACGTGGATCGAACTGCCGTCCTCCGCGACCTTGTAGTCGGAAATCTCGACGGCCTGGGTCTTGGGCTCGGCGCAGTTGAACGGGTGCAGTAGCACCTTGCCGTCGGCCTTGTATTCGGCGACGTTGGCGATGCCACTCTTGAGCGGCATCATCGCCCAGATACCGACGATCGCACTTTTGTCGGTGCGCAGGGAAACCTTGTCCTTGCTCGGCGCGTGGCCGGCACAGCCGCCCAGGAACAGGGCGCTCAGGGCGAGAGGGAGTAGCGGTTTGAACACGATGATCATCCATGGTTGGTCGAAGGCAGCCGCCCTGCGCCCGAGGTGTCTGGCTAGAGGCGGCTGGCCATCATCGCATGAAACGCTTTCGTATCACCTTAATCAGTCCACGCGCGTACGGCATCGCGCGGGGCCTCATTCGATCCGCGGATGCTGCTGCACCAGCACCTTGCGCTTGGCCTCGAGCTCGGCGATCTGCTCGTCGATGTCCTCGATCTTCTGCTCGATGGTGTCGTGGTGCTCCTGCAGCAGTTCCTTGGCTTCTTCAAGGTCCGAGGCCGCAGGCGCCGCTCCGCGCAGGGGCTTGTTGGCGGTCTCTTTCATGGTCAGCCCGGTGAGCAGGCCGATCACGGCGATGACCATCAGGTAGTAGGCCGGCATGTACAGGTTGTCGGTGCTTTCCACCAACCAGGCGGCGATGGTCGGGGTGAGGCCGGCGATCAGCACCGAGATGTTGAAGGCGCTGGCCAGCGCGCTGTAGCGGATGTGAGTGGGGAACATCGCTGGCAGGGTCGAGGCCATCACGCCGATGAAGAAGTTCAGCAGCACCGCCAGGATCAGCAGCCCGGCAAAGATCACCCCGAGGCTGCCGCTGTTGATCAGCATGAACGCCGGGATCGCCAGGACGAACAGGCCGACGCTGCCCACCACGATGAACGGGCGCCGCCCGACTTTGTCGCTGAGGAAGCCGATCACCGGCTGCACGAACAGCATGCCGACCATGATCGCGATGATGATCAGCACGCCGTGGTCTTCGCTGTAGTGCAGGTTGTGCGACAGGTAGCTGGGCATGTAGGTGAGCAGCATGTAGTAGGTGACGTTGGTCGCGATCACCACACCGATGCAGGTCAGCAGGCTGCGCCAATGCTTGGTGGCCACTTCCTTGAACGACACCTTCGGCCCCGAGGCCAGGCCTTCGCGATCACCCTGCTCGAGCTTGTCGACATGCTGCTGGAAGGCTGGCGTCTCCTCCAGGGCGTGGCGCAGGTAAAGGCCGATGATGCCCAGCGGCAACGCGACGAGGAACGGCAGGCGCCAGCCCCAGTCGAGGAATTGCTCCTCGCCGACGATGGCCGAGATCATCACCACCATGCCGGCACCGAGCACGAAGCCTGCGATCGAGCCGAAGTCCAGCCAACTGCCGAGGAAGCCGCGCTTGCGGTCAGGGGCGTATTCGGCGACGAAGATCGAGGCACCGGTGTATTCGCCGCCGACCGAGAAGCCCTGGGCCATCTTGGCCAGCAACAGCAGGATCGGCGCCCAGATGCCAATCGAGGCATAGGACGGTATCAGGCCGATGGCGAAGGTGCTCAGCGACATGATGACGATGGTCGCCGCCAGGACTTTCTGGCGGCCATAGCGATCCCCCAGGGCACCGAAGAACAGCCCTCCCAGCGGGCGGATCAGGAAAGGGACCGAGAAGGTTGCCAGGGCCGCGATCATCTGCACGCTGGGCGAGGCGTTGGGGAAGAACACCTTGCCCAACGCATAGGCGACGAAGCCGTAGACGCCGAAGTCGAACCACTCCATGGCGTTGCCGAGCGCTGCGGCAGTGATCGCCTTGCGCATCTTGGCGTCGTCAACGATGGTGATGTCTTTCAAGCCGATCGGCTTGACTCTCTTGCGTGATTTCATAAGTGCTTACTCTGTAGCTGACCTGTCGTGACAATCCGCTGTCCCCGGGGCAGATCGGGCGGGCGAACAGTTTTCGGCCACGCAGCCAAAGCAATAGTGGCAACGGGCCCTATGGGGTCAGATACAAATGGACACTAAATAATTCCGCGCTTGATGATTTTTTCCTGAAGTCCGCTACGACAGAGGTGCGCCGGTACCGCGGCAGGTCAGGGGTGCAAACGCGGCGAATGTGCGAGCAATGTCTGGGTGTACCCCTGCTGAGGTCGCTCGAACACCGCGTCCACCGCGCCCTGCTCCACCACCCTGCCCTGATTCAACACCAGCACCCGGTCGGCAATCGCACGCACCACGCCCAGGTCGTGGGTGACGAACAGCACGGTCAGCCCGTCACCCTGCAAGCGCCGCAGCAGCGCCAGGATCGACGCCTGTACCGACACATCCAGCGCCGAGGTGATCTCGTCGCACACCAGCAGCCGAGGTTCGCACACCAGCGCCCGGGCAATCGCCACGCGCTGGCGTTCGCCGCCCGAGAGGCTGTGCGGATACAGGCCGGCCACCCGTGCCGGCAGCGATACCCGCTCGAGCACCGCTTCGACCCGACGCCTGGCCTCGTCGCCGCGAATACCGAAAAAATGCGCCAACGGCGCGCTCAGGGTCTGCAACACCGTCTGCCGAGGATTCAACGCCCGGTAGGGGTTCTGGAAGATGTACTGGATCTGATGGCGCAACCCGGCATCACGCTGGCGGGCGGCAAAGGGCAGCGGCTGTCCGGCGTAGCGCAGGTGCCCCTGCACGTTCTCGCCAAGCCCGGCAATGGCCCGCGCCAGGCTGGTCTTGCCCGAGCCGGACTCACCGACCAACGCCAGGCACTCGCCCTGCCCCACCTGCAGCGCAACGTCGAACAGCACCTGGCGGTCGTAGGCTACGTCCAGACCCTGGACCTCGAGCAGCGGCGCCGCAGTGAGCGCTTCGACGGGCCCCTCGCCCGCTGCGCTATCGATCAAGACCAGCGGCTCTTGATGCGGCACCAGGCAGGCGACCTGCTGCTCGCGGCCCAGGCGCACCAGCGCGGGCTCCAGCACCACGCATTGCGCCTGCCGCCGCGCACAACGCGGCGCGAAGGCACAACCCTCAGGCCTCTGCCCGGGTGCCGGGGCATGACCGCCGATGGCTTGCAACGGCTGACGCCGCGCAACATCCGGGATCGCCCCAAGCAGCGCACGCGTATAGGGATGGGCTGGCGCCGCGAACAACGCCTCGCGCGCGGCGACCTCGACCAGGCGCCCCGCATACATGACCATCACCCGGTCCACCAGGTCGCGCACCACGGCCAGGTCATGGGTGACGTACAGCGCCGCCACGCCGTGGCTGCGGCACAGCTCCTTGAGGGTTGCGAGCACATGGGCCTGGGTGGTGACGTCCAGCGCCGTGGTCGGCTCGTCGAGCACGATCAAGCGCGGCCGCAGGACGAACGCCAGGGCCAGCATCACCCGTTGTTGCTGCCCGCCGGACAACTGGTGCGGGAAACGGCGCAGGAATTCGGCGTCAGACGGCAGCCCGACCTCCTCGAGCGTCGTGGCGATGCGCTGTTGCAGGGCATCGCGGGCCAGGCGCGGCTGATGGGCCAGCACGGTTTCGCGTAGCAGCGCACCGATGCGCAGCGCCGGGTTCAAGGCCGTGGCCGGGTCCTGGGCGACATAGCCGACCAGCCCCCCACGAGCCAGGCGCAATGCCTCGCCTTCGAGCTCCAGCAGCGAGTGACCGGCGACCTCGACACGCCCGGCAACGATCCGCGCGCCCTGGCGGGCATGACGCAGCAAGGCCGTCGCCAGGGTGGTCTTGCCCGAACCGGATTCGCCGACCAGCCCGACGATCTCCCCTGCCGCCAGGCTGAACGACACGCCCGACAGCACCTCCACCCGGCCGGCCAGTTCCACCCGCAGGTCGCTGACCCGCAGCACTTCGGCGACGCTCTGCACGACCGCATTCATGGTTGTTTCTCCCCGATCCGCGCACTGGCGCGACCAATGCCTTCGGCCAGGATATTGGTGCCATAGGCGAACACGCCGATCAGCAACGCCGGGGCCAGCACGGCCCAGGGCTGCACCAGCAGGCCGGCCTGGTTCTCGTTGATCATCAGGCCCCAGTCGGCGGCCGGCGGTGCCACCCCGTATCCGAGGAAACCCAGGCCCGAGAGCATGCCCACGGCCCAGGTCAGCATGTTGCCGAAATGCACCAGCAGCGGCGTGAGAATGTTCGGCAGGATCTCCCTGAACAGGATGCGCCAGCGCGAATAGCCCATCATCTGCGCCGCCTCGACGAACTCCTGCCCGGCCACCGCCACCGCGCTGCCGCGCGCCAGGCGGATCACCCCAGGGGTGAAGGCGATGGCCACGGTGAGCACGATCAGCCAAGGCGCACGCCCCAGCATCGACACGATCAGCAGCACCAGGATCAGGTCGGGAAATGCCAGCGAAACATCCGCCGCCCAACTGATCGCCTGGTCCAGGCGTCGCCGCGAAAAACCCGCCAACAGGCCCAGGCTGCCACCGGCCAGCAGCGCGAGGGTCGCAGCCGCCACTGACATCCACAGGACCGACAGCCCACCGCTGAGCAGCCGCGAGAGCAAGTCATGCCCCAGGAAATCATGGCCCAGCGGCGCACCGGCCGCCGGTGGGCCGTACACCGGACCGACCATGGCCGTCGGTGCATGCGGTGCGAGCCAGGGGCCCAGCAGCGCCAACCCGGCCACCAGCAAAGTGATGAAGGCACCACGGCGGATCTGCCGATCGGCATGCCAAGGGGTATCAATCATGGTTCGCCTCCTGGGCAGGTACGCTGCGCGAGCGGCGCCACCAGGGCAGGATGCCCCGGCGGTTGCGCCGGATCATCCGCACCCGGCGCGCGGTGCGCAGCTTGGGGGTCAGCAGCACGGTGAGGAGGTCCGCGAGCAGGTTGATCAGCACCACCGCCAAGGTGATGACCAGGACGATGCCCTGGATCATCGGCAGGTCGCGCATCTGGATTGCCGCATTGAGTGCCGTGCCGATACCCGGATAGCTGAAGATCACCTCGGCCAGCAGCGCACCGCCAACCAGGGTGCGCAGGGTCAGGGCCACGCCCTGGATCGCTGGGGTCAGCGCGTTGGGCAAGGTATGCCGCCAGACGATGCGCCGCTCGGGAATGCCGCGCAGGCGCGCAGCGATCACATAGTCCGACTCCAGCGCTTCGATCATCGCGGCGCGCACCATGCGTGTCAGGTAGGGCAAGGCCGAAAGCCCCAGGGCAATCACCGGCAGCACCAGGTACTGCAGTTGCGCCCACAATGGCCGCTGCGGATCGAGGATCGACACTGCCGGCAGCCAGCCCATGCCGGGCATGGAGAACAGCAGCACCAGGCCGATGGCCAGGAGAAACCCGGGCGTGGCCTTGAACAGGATCAGCGCCGACAGACCGAAGCGGTCCAGGCGGCTGTCGCGCCGCAGCGCCAGGGTCACGCCCAGTAGCAGCGCCAGCGGCACCACCAGCGCGAGCACACCGGCCAACAGCGCCAGGGTGTGGCCGAGGCGGCCGAACAACAGGTCGGCCACCGGCACCTGGGAATCCAGCGAAATGCCCAGGTCGCCACCTAGCGCGGCGCCGAGCCAGCGCAGGTACTGCACCAGGATCGGCTGGTCCAGCCCCAGTTGCCGTTGCAGGGTGAGGATGCTTTCCAGTGGCGCGTCCGGGCCGAGGATCACCCGCGCCGGGTCCGAGGGCAACGCCTGGGTAGCAATGAACACCACCAGGCTGATGACCCAGGCGGTGAGCAGGCCGTAGCCCAGGCGGCCGATGAACCACGACAGCCAGGCCGGCGTGCGCGGTGTGCAGTGATGAGGATCAGGCATGGTTCAACCACAACTCGTCGAAGCGCCAGGAGGCGAAGGTGGTCTGCTCCGGAGTGAGCCCGCCGACCTGTGCGCTGGCGGCATCGAGCACATCACTGAAGCCCCAGATCAGCAGGCCACCGCGCGCGTGCTGGATCGCCTGGGCCTCGTGGACCAAAGCCTTGCGTCGGGCAAGGTCGGGCTGGGCCAAGGCCTGCCCGAACAGTTCGCTGAAGCGCGGATCGTGGAAGTTGCTGCGGTTGTAGATCGCCTGCGGCGCATCGTTGTGCAGCGCCGAGGCCAGAAAACCGCGCGCTGGCGTCGAGCCTGGCGACAGTTGCCAGTGCTCGCGCTGCGGCCCATTGAACACCGAGCCATCGACCTGGGTGACCTTGACCTGTACACCCGCCTTCTGCGCCTGCTGCGCGAACACCAAGGCGGCGTTCACCCCAGGGCCTGCAGGTGTTGTCAGCTCAAGGCGCAGGTCGCTGTGGCCGGCCTGGCGCAGCAGTGCGCGGGCCTGATCCAGGTCGTACGGGCGCTGGGGCAGGTCATGGTTGTAGGTGGGATCGTGCGGCGCATACAGGTCGTTGGCCACCCGACCGAAGCCGTTGAGCCCACGGGCCACCAGTTCCTGACGATCGGCGAGCAAGCGCAGAGCCTGGCGCACGCGCACATCCTGCAACGGCGCCTTGGCCAGGTTGAGGTTGAAGCCACTGAACGAGGTGGTGGGCGACACATACAGGCGCAGGCGCGGGTCGGCCTTGAGCAATGCGCTGTGTTCGGCCTGCACGCCGCTGGCGACGTCGATCTGCCCGGCGCGCAGCGCGGCGGCGCGCGAGACCTGGTCCTTGAATTCGATGATCTCCAGTTCATCGGTGTAGGGGCGCTCGGGCTTGTAGTAGTTCTCGAAGCGGGTGTAGAGCGAGCGTTGCCCGGGGATGAAGCTCTTGAGCCGATAGGGCCCGGCGCCCACCGGATTGGTGACCGGGTGATAGTCGGTGGGCACGATGCCGCCAAAGCTGATCAGGGTTTCATCCAGCGGGTAGAAGCTCTGGCCGCCCTTGAAACGGATTTCAAGGGTGCGCTCGTCGACCTTGCGCAGGGCATCGCGGTCGATGGCACCGACCAGCCCGGCATAGGGCGAGGCCAGCTTCGGGTCGGTCAGGCGCAGGATCGAGAACAGCATGTCGTCGGCGGTGATGCTCTTGCCGTGGTGGAACTCCAGCCCCGGCTTCAGGCGGATGGTCCAGACACTGGCATCGCGGTTGGGCTCGGCGAACTCGGCCAGGGCCAGGCGCGTGCTGACATCGGGGTTCCATTCCCAGAACTTGGCATAGAGCGCCCAGCCGCGAATGATCCCGCCGCCCACCGGCTTGTGGGCGTCGAGGTTGCCTGCCTGGTCACCGTCGATGATCCCGACCCGCAGGCGACCGCCGCGTACCGGCGCCCCCGGCAGTGCACCACCAACCGCCGCTGGCTGGCCGGCATCGCAGCCACCGAGCAGGCTGCCGCCAAGCAACAGGCCACCACCGACCGCCAGGCTGTTGCCGAGAAAGACCCGGCGGGAAAACTCAGTCATCGCTCAGTCCTCATGCCGGTTGCGCCACCGCCGCCTGGCGTGCGGCGCCCAGGCGCGGCACTTCGAAGCCGTGGTCCAGGTCCAGCAACGGGAACAGCAGGTCGGCGACCCGCTGCGCTTCATCGATCAGCGGGAAGCCGGAAAGGATGAAGGCCGACGTGCCGTGCGCCTCATACTCGCGGATACGCTCGGCGACCTGCTCGGCGCTGCCCACCAGGTACGTGCCGGCCGCTGGGCCAAGAATGTTGAAGCCGAACAGGCTCGGGCCGAGCCAGACGTTGGGATGAATCTCCAGCTCCCGCGCGCTCGGCAGGCGCCCGGCACGAATGCTGTCGAGGTTGCGCTGGATGCGTGGGTCGTCACTGACGAAGCTTTCCAGGGTCTGCCCCGGCGGTAGCTGGCGCTCGATGGAAGCCCGCGCGGTGGCCAGCGACGTCCGTTGCAGCAGGCGTTCGGCGTGGGCCCAGGCCTCTTCCTCGGTTTCGCGCACGATCACTTGCAGGCGCGTGCCATAAGTGAGTTCGCGGCCGATCTTCGCCGCTTCGGCGGCCACGCGGCGGAACTTGTCCCCCAGCCTTTGCGGGGTATCGGCAAAGCTCAGGTAGACGTCGAGCAACTGCACCGAATGGGCCACTCCAGGCGCCGAGGTGCCAGCGCCCCACAGCGGGATGCCCGGTTTCTGCTTGGGTGGATGCCAGCCGCCCAGCGGGTGGCTGGCCGCTGCCGGCGAGCGCGGCGAGAGCTTGACGTAACGCCCTTGGTAGCCTGCCGTTTCGCCCGCATAGAAACCCTGGAACGCGCGCCAGTACTCCAGGCTGAAGTCGTAGCGCTCATCGTGCGGGTAATGCACGCCCAAGGTCGCCAGGCCCGCATCGTTGCCGTTGACCACATTGAACAGCAGTCGGCCATTGGAGAACTGGTCGAAGGTCAGCGCCCACTTGGCCAACACCGCAGGCGACAGCTCGCCGGGGTGCTGGGCCACCAGAAAACGCAAGCGCTCGGTGGCATCGATCAGCGCAGCCGACACCGCCAGGCTTTCGTTCGGGCTCGAGCCCAGCAACGCGCCATAGTAGCCAAGACGGTCGGCCGCCACGGCCAGTTGCTTGAGGTGCTGGAAATCGGTGTTCCAGCGCCCCTGGGGCTCCCAGGGATAGGGGCCGTCGGGGGTGGTGAGGTACCAGAGGATCTTGACCGCCATGGGCGTGCTCCTTGCGAGAAAGTGAAGGGCTCAGTTGCGACGATCGATGCCCGGCACCAGGCCCAGCTCGGTGGCGCGCTCGTACAGACCGCTCATCTTCCACTGCTGGGTCAGCACCCCTGGCCCATAGGGGCGCGAGCCACCGAGCGCGTCGGCCAGCAACTGGATCTGCGCGCCCTCCTCCAGCAGCAGGATGAACTCGGCGGTGGCGCGCAGGCCCTGCTTGCCCCACACCGTGGCGCCGCCGTTGGCCTCCAGGATCGCCAGGTTGAAGGGGTTCTCGGCGATCTTGTCGAGGATGAAGTCCACCTCGGCCTGGCGCCGGTCGATGTAGACCGGCAGCTCGCGGGCCAACTGGTAGCGCTGCACCGGCACGTAGTGGAACGGCAAGGTGCGGTGGGTCTGGGCCCAGGCGCCGAGGTAGGGGCTGTGCACGTGAGACACGGTGGTGACATCGGCGTGGGTCTGGAACAGCTTGGTGTAGCGGCCCAGCCCGCCCTTGGCCTTACCGCGAACCACATTGCCGGCGAAGTCGCTGACACTGGCCTGCAGCGGCTGGTGGCGCTTCCACGGCCCGCCATAGTTCACCGACACCAGCAGCTCCTGGCCAGGCACCCGCTCGATGAAGCCGACGGTGCCATTGGCGGTGATGGTGTGGGTTTCACGGAACACGGTGAAGGCCGCTTCGGCCTCGGCCACCACTTGGTCGACGAAGGTGTCCAGGTCGATTTGCTCGTTGATCAGTACGGTCATCTCAGGTCTCCGGTATCAGGCGCGGCGCTGGGCCAGCAATTCATGGGCAGCTTGCAGGGGGCGATGGTCGACCCAGTCGGCGAGGTCGAAGTCGCGTTCGAGGAAGCCATGCAGGTTGAGAAAGGTCTTCTGCACGTCCAGGTAGTCCAGGCGTTGCGCCGAGAGGTCCGGCGCCAGGGTGGTGTGGAAATCGCCGCGGTACGCCTCGGCCACGCCCTGGCTGCCGGCGCGGGTTTCCTCCTCGAGAATGGCGTTGAGCGCATCGCGGTTGCCTGCAGCCCATTGGGCGGCACGCAGGGTCTGGGCGAGAAAGCGCACCACCAGATCGAAGTGATCGTCGAGCAGGCTCTGGTGCACGGTGATCGGCCTTGGCGTGCCGTTGTTGATGCGGTGGCGCGGATCAGGCAGTGCGTCGAGGTCGACACCGACTACCAGGCCCAGGCGCCGCGCGGCATCGGCGGCGGCTGCGCCCTTGACGTAGACCGCATCCACCTCGCCGCGGGCCAGGTAATCAAGGCCCGACCACAGGCGCTGCAGGCCCAGTTGCGGAGTTTCGGCCCGAGTCTGGTCGAGCAGCGCCACCTCTTTGAAGTGCACGTCGTCCATGCTCAGGCCGGCCGAGGCCAGGGCCCCCTTGTAGCCATGCAGGCTCATGGCCCGAGCGATGCTGCCGGGGCGGTTGTCGCCCCAGGCCGGCAGTGCCAGGCGCTTGCCGCGCAGGTCGGCGGCGCTGCGAATGCCCGAGTCGGGGCGTACCAGGATGGTCTGCCATTCCTCGATCCAGGTCAGGCCGATCAGCCGGCTCGGTGCACCGGCAGCACGGGCCGCCAGCGCCGGCAGGTTGCCGCCTTCGCGAAACAGCCCGGGGAGTTGGTGATCATAGTGATGCTGGCCGAGCTGACGGGCCTCCTGAAGGGTTTCCACCGGCAGGCCGTCGGCGGCGAATTCTTCGTTTAGCCAGCCGAGCTTGTAGGCGATACCCGAAGCGGTCGGGACGGGGCAGCGCGTGAACCAGATGCGCTCCAGACGCGTGTCGGCGGCTGGCAGTACAGGGGCAGTGGCGAGGGTCATGGGGTCGCTCCTTGAGGGTCGTGACAGCGCTATTGCAGCGCCCGTGCCAACGGCTGCAGGCCCCGAATCACGGGGCCCAGGCCAGGGCGTCGGGGGGACGGGTGCTGGTTGGCGGGCAGGATTGCGGGGTGAGTGCTGCCAGATCAGCAGTGGCCGGGATAGAGGTGTTGCTGGGGCAGCAACAGACGTTGTGAGTAGAGCTGTAAGCCTTGTGCCGCAGGGGTTTCAGCGGTGTGGCAAAGAAGTTGCTCTAGGTCTGGCAGAGCGTGGGGCCGCTGCGCGACCCATCGCGGGACAAGCCCGCTCCCACAGGAACCCCGGCGTCGTTGGAAGCGGCGCCGTACCTGTGAGAGCGGGCTTGTCCCGCGATGGGCTGCGCAGCGGCCCCCAGACCCCCATCGAGGAAATCCCATGACAACGCCCACCCACCGCCGCCTCACCAGCGAAACCGAGGCCATCGAAGTCGCCCGCCAGGTCGCCGAGGAAATCGCCGCCATCGCTGCCGACCCACGCAACAACGGCCAACTCCCTCGCCGCCAGGCTGAGCTGCTGTCCAGCAGCGGCCTCACCGCCATCGGCGTGCCTGCGGCATTCGGCGGGCTCGGTGCCTCCGTCGCCACCCTTGTCGAAACCGTACGCCTGATCTCGGTCGCCGACGGTGGCGTGGGCCAATTGCTGCAGATTCACAACGTCATGCTGCGCGGCGTCGTCAGTGGCTATCCGGATGAAGTACGCGATCGCCTGGTCGCCGACCTGCTGGCTGGAAAGCGCCTGGGCAATGCCCTGGCCGAGGTCGGCGGCAAGAACAAGTTCGCCCTCAAGACCCGCGTCGAGCGCCGCGCGGACGGCAAGCTGGTGCTCAACGGCAGCAAGTTCTACTCCACCGGCGCCTACCTGGCCGAGTGGATCTCGCTGACCGCCGCCAGCGACGACGGCGGCGTCGGCGTGCTGCTGCAGCGCGATACGCCAGGCCTGACACTGATCGACGATTGGGACGCCTTCGGTCAGCAGAACTCGGTCAGCGGCACCGTCAACTTCGAAGACATCGTCCTCGACGAGCGCTATCTCTCGCGCCGTAACGGGCCGATGAAGCGCACCGGCCTGACCTTCCCGCAGATCCTCCACGCGGCCATCGACACCGGCATCGCCGCCGGCGCCCTGCAGGCGGCCACCGCCTACCTGCGCGAGCATGCCCGGGCCTGGGTTGAAAGCGGCGTCGAACGGGCCAGTGACGAGCCCCATGTGATCCGCCAGATTGGCGAATACGCCGTGGCCCTGCGCGGGGCAGAGTCGGTGCTGCGCGATGCCGCACGGGTGTTCGACGAACACGAGCGCGACCCGGAGAACAAGGCGTTGCAGGACGAACTGATCCTCTCGGTGGCCACCGCCCGCGCCCACGCCGACAGCGCCTCGCTGAAAATCGCCAGCGACCTGTTCTCGCTGCTGGGTGCCAGCGCCAGCCTGAGCAAGTGGAACCTCGATCGCTTCTGGCGCAACGCGCGGGTGCACACCACTCACGATCCGATCCGCTGGCGCCTGCACAACGTCGGCAATTACTACCTCAATGGCGCGGATCCCGGCGAGTACACCGCCATTCTCAATGCCAAGGAGGCCCAGGGCGCGACGCGCCGCTGAATCCGCAGCGGCCACGTCGCTGGGCAAGCCCGTGCCGTGGCCGGCACATCCACTCCCTTCGGACACCTGTATGCCCCACCCTCTGCTGCGCGCCCTGGCCATCTACCGCGAGATGCCCTGGCGCTTTCTTCTGGTCGCCCTGCTCTACATCGCCGGCAACCTCGGCCTGGTCTGGCAGCAATGGCTGATCGGCCATGCCGTCAACGACGTCAGCGCCGGTCAGGCCGTGGTTCGCCAGGCCGACGGCAGCCTCGACGCCAGTGTCGCCTGGTACTGGCTGTGGCTGTTGCTGGCCATCGCCCTCGGCCGTGGCCTGCTGCAGTACGCGGCTGCCGTACTGTCGCTGGTGCTCAGCCAGGCGCTGCTCACGCGCCTGCGCGAACGCATCCTCGAACAGGTACAGGCCCTGCACCTGGGCTACCACTGGCAGCACGGCATGGGCGAACTGGTGACCCGTACCACCCGCGATGCCGACAAGGTCCGCGATGCGCTGATCACCTTCTGGCGGCAGATCGTCGAAACACCCCTGGTGGTGCTGGCGGTGGTCGGCCTGCTGGCCTGGTATGACCCGCTGCTGGGCCTGGTACCGCTGCTGCTGACCGGTGTCGGCCTGTGGTTGTTCGTGGTACAGACCGAGCGCCTGGTCACCCTCGACCGCGCCGTAGGTGCCGCCTATGACCAGGTCAGCCAGGACCTCGCCGAAGGCATCGGCGGCGTGCGGGTGATCAAGGCCTTCGGCCTGGAACAGACACGCATCGAACGCTTTGCCGCGCAGGTGGCCGTGTTCTCCGGGCATGCCCGTGCCGCCCTCGCCTACGCCGCCTCGCGCATTCCCCTGCCGCAGGCGGTGGTGGCGCTGGGGCACGCCTGGGTGTTGGTCCATGGCGCTCACCTGGTGGCGAACGGGCGGCTGGGAATCGGCGAGCTGGTGACCTCGCTGCTGCTGGCCACGACCTTGGTATTTCGCATCGAGGGCATCGGCCGGGTCATGCAGACCTTCGCCGACGCCCGTGCCAGCGCCGAGCGCATCTGGCAACTGCTCGACGAACCGCCAGCGATCGGCAGCGGCCCTCAGGCCTTGCCCCGAGGGCCGTTGGGCCTGAAGTTCGAGAAGGTACGGGTCGGCGCGCCGAACGGCGGACGTGACATCCTGCACGACTGCTCGCTCACCCTTCAGCCCGGCGAAGTGGTCGCGTTGGTGGGCGCCACCGGCACCGGCAAAAGCCTGCTGGCCAGCCTGTTGCCACGCCTGGCCGATGTTCAGGGCGGTGCCGTGCTGATCGGCTCCGAGCACCACGGCTGGCAGGATGTGCGTGGGTTGGACCTGGCAGAACTGCGTCGTCGCGTGCAGGTGCTGCCCCAGGAAAGCTTCCTGTTCTCCGACAGCCTGGCGGCCAACCTGCGACTGGCAGCCCCCCACGCCAGCGACCAGCAACTGCGCGAGGGCCTGCGACTGGCTGCGGCAGAGGACATCCTGGAGCGTCTGCCCCATGGCCTGGATACACCGCTGGGCGACCGTGGTGTCACGCTCTCCGGCGGCCAGCGCCAGCGCCTGTGCCTGGCCCGCTCGCTGCTCGGCACCCCGGACATCCTCTGCCTGGACGACGCCACCAGCGCCCTCGACGCCCACGCCGAGCGCCGGGTACTGGACAACATCCGCCGCCTGCGCGGCGATCAGGGCCACGCCCCCACCCTGCTGCTGATCACCAGCCGCCTCTCCACCCTGCTGCTCGCCGACCGCGTGCTGGTGCTGGACAACGGCCGTATCGCCGCCAGCGGCAGCCACGCCGAACTCAGCGCGCACAACGCCCATTACCGCGACCTGCTGGGGATCGAGCATGACTGAGCCACGCAAGACCCCGAGCGACCTCGAGATCGAACAGACCCTCGCCCGCCAGGCCCTGGACCGCGGCATGCTGCACCGCCTGCTGCCGCTGATGCGGCCGATCCGCAGCGCGATCCTGACCGTGATCGGTATCGAGCTGCTGCTGGTGTTCACCGTGTTTCTGCGGCCCTGGTTCGTGCGCGAGCTGCTCGACCGTGGGCTGATCCACGACGGCGACCACTGGCTGCTGGACGAACGCCTGGTGCTGTGGCTGGGCCTGGCCCTGGCGGCCAGCTGGCTGGTGCGTTTCCTGCTCGCGGGAGTGTCGCAGTTCATCGCAGGCTCCGCGGCGATCCGCGTGCTGAACGATCTGCGGGTGAAGGTGTTCAGCCATGTCCAGGCACTGTCGGTGAGCTACTTCGACCAGACCCGCGCCGGGCGCATCATCTCCCGCGCCGACCGTGACGTGGATGCCCTGGAGCCGTTGCTGGTACAAGGTCCGCCGGAGCTGCTCGGCGCCCTGCTGCGCTGCGGCCTGGCCTCGGTGATGCTGTGGCGCATCGAGCCAAGCTTCTTCTTCAGCCTGGCAGGTACGGTGCCGCTGCTGGTGCTGGCGACCTGGCGCTTCAAGCGCATCTCCCAGCGCAACTGGGCAAAGGTTGCCGAGCAGCGAAGCCGCTTCACGGCGCACCTGGTCGAGAGCGTCAACGGCGTGCGGCTGATCCAGCAGTGCGGTCAGGAAACGGCCAATGCGCAGCGTTACCGGCGCCTGCTGGAAGACTTCAACCAGGCGCTGATCCGCGGGAGTTTGCGCGCGGGCTGGTTCGCCCCCTTCACCGCGCTGCTCAGCACCGCCGGCATGGCCGTGCTGTTGCTGGTCGGCGCCCATGGCCTGGCGCAAGGCACGGTCAGCGTCGGCCAGGTCGCCGAGAGCCTGTTCTATGTGTTCCTGTTCCTCGGCCCGCTGCAGGAGCTGTCGGACCTGTTCGAACGCTACGCCACAGGCTCCGCCTCGGCCCAGCGAATCTTTCTGCTGCTCGACACCCGCCCGCAACTGCTCGACCCGGACCGCCCTCGGCCGCTGGGCCGGGCGCGCGGGCAAGTGGATTTCGAGCAGGTCGAATTCGCCTATCACCCCCAGGCCACAAGGCCGGTGATCGACCGCCTGGACCTGCATGTGCCCGCAGGCCAGGTGCTGGCCATCGTCGGCCCCTCCGGACATGGCAAGAGCACCCTGGTGCAATTGCTGACGCGCTTCTACGACGTGCACGCTGGCGCGGTGAAGCTGGACGGCATCGACCTGCGCCACCTGTCGCAGCATGAACTGCGGCGCAATGTCGGGGTGGTGCTGCAGGACAACGTACTGTTCAGCGGCAGCATTCTCGACAACCTGCGCCTGGCCGCACCGCAGGCTGATGACGCCCAGCTGATTGCCGCGGCGCGCGAGCTGGGCGCTGACGAGGTGCTGGAGCGCCTGGCGCAGCAATACCACACCGAAGTCGGCGCATTGGGCTCTCACCTGAGCCATGGCCAGCGCCAACTGGTGTGCCTGGTGCGGGCCTACCTGGCGGACCCGGCAGTGCTGGTGCTGGACGAAGCCACTTCGGCGGTGGATGTACATACCGAGCGGCGCATCCAGCGAGCGCTACGACGCCTGTGCGAAGGGCGTACGGCGATCGTCATCGCCCACCGCCTCGCAACCATCCGCGATGCCGACCGGATTGCCGTGGTGCGCCATGGACGGGTTGTGGAGCACGGATCGCACGGGCAGTTGCTGGCCCTGGATGGCGCTTATACAGCGCTGCATGACGCCTACATGCGCAGCGCCGCAGCGCTCGAAACAACCTCGCAACCCTGAAGTCGCACGTGCAGGACCCTCGGGGGATGGCAACGGCGCACCGCAGCGCCCTGCTGCTCCCCCAGCAACCATTGCTGGCGAGGTGTTGCCACAGACGCACCCCGCGCCCCTCGCATCGCCCGAGCCCGCGCCCCACGGGGTGCGCCGCGGCAATGGCACAGCCGTTGCACCGCTGCATCCATTCGCTCATTGCTCACAGGAGCCCCCATGTCCACCGAATTCTTCTGGCGCCTGCCGCTGGGCACCGACGGCCCGCAGTTGTCCACCGACCGCCACAACCGTGGCGCCCCCCGGCACCGCCCCGGCAACATCGCGCCTGGGCGCCTGCCCAGTGGCGAAGCCGACGGTTTCAGCTACATCGACTACATCGCCCAGGTGGCCAAGGCCGCCGAACTGGCCGGTTTCGAAGGGGCGCTGCTGCCCACGGGGCCGGAGCCGTGGATCGCGGCGGCGGCATTGGCGCGCGAGACCCGACGCATTCGCTTCCTGATCGCCTTCCAGGCCACCTGGACCCTGCCCGCCTACGCTGCGCAACAGGCTGCGATCCTGCAGAACCTCAGCGGTGGGCGGCTGGACTGGAACATCATCACCGGCGGCAATCCCGCCAGCCAACGCGCCAATGGCGACTTCCTCGAGCACGACCTGCGCTACAAGCGCACTGGCGAATTCCTCGACGTGATCCAGGGCCTGTGGAGCAACGACAGCTTCTCCTACCAGGGTGACATCTACCGCCTGGAGCACGGCAGCCTGCCGCCGGGCCTGCAGCACGAGCGCAAGCCGGGGGTGTATTTCTCCGGGTTCTCCGACGCGGCACTGGAGGTCGCCGCGCGTCACGCCGACGTGTACCTGAACTGGGCCGAGCCGATCGACAAGCTCAAGCCGCACCTTGAGCGGGTTCGCGAACTGGCCGACAAGCAAGGGCGCAGTGTGCGCTTCGGCCTGCGTGTCGACCTGTTCGCCCGCGAGACCGAAGACCAGGCCTGGCGCGAGCTGCGCCAGCAGTTCGAGCGCCTGGAGGGCACGGCCAGCAGCACGGCGAAACGCTTCATTACCGGCTCCGATTCTGTCGGCGGCGCACGCCAGGCCGCTTATCACCAGCACCTGGAAGGCTTCGACGAGTTGATCCTGGCCCGCAACCTCTGGGCCGGTTTCGCCAAGGCCAAGCCCGGCCCGACCGTAGGCCTGGTCGGCAGCCACCAGAACATTGCAGAACGCCTGGCCGAATACCGCGATGCCGGTTTCTCCACCTTCATCCTGGCCGCCAACCCGCACCTTGAAGAGGCGCTGCGCATCGGCCAGGAAGTGCTGCCGCTGGTGCAGCAACCGGCCTCCACCCCTTTCAAGGCCCGCGCCTGAATCCTTGCAGAGACCCCACCATGAGCCATCCCCTCGACACCCTCTGGTACACCCGCTGTCCGGTTCCCACCGGGCTTGGCATCGCCGTCCAGCAAGGCTGGCTGCAGGCCGACCTGTCTGCCCTCGGCACCCAGGTCCAGTCGCTGCGCGAAGCCGACGACCAGGCTGTGCGCGAATCGCACTTCGACCACAGCCTGCGCAACTCGGTGCGCCATGGCGGCAGCATCCCGGCGATCTGGGCCCGCGCCCAAGGCCGCGAAACCCGCGTGATCGGCCTGTCGTGGGCAGACGAGGCGCAGTTGATCCTGAGCCTTCCGGGCAGTGGCATCCGCACGGTCAAGGACCTTGCCGGGCGGCGCTTCGGCCTGCCCGACTGGGCCGCGGCACAGATCGACTTCACCCGCGCCCAGGCCCTGCGCGGGCTGGAAAACGCCTTGCGCCTCGAGGGCCTGCAGGTGGGGGATGTGCAGTTGGTCAACTACCGCTACGACGGCACCTTCAGCGACCGCCCGGTGCGTAACGTGGCCGGCACGCCGGTCTCCACCACCCAGACGGCCGGACGCAATCTGGAGTTGGCCGGGCTACTGCGTGGCGAGGTCGACGCGATCTTCCTCAAGGGTGCCAGCGCCGTACAGTTGGCCCATGCCTTTGGCCTGCACACGGTGATCGACACCGGTGCCCATCCCGACCCGCTGGTGCGCAGCAACAACGGCACCCCGCGCACCCTGGCGGTGGACAGCCACCTGCTCGCCCAGCATCCGCAGGTCGCCCGCACGATCCTCGCCGCCGTGTTGCGCGCCGAAGACTGGGCCCAGCGACACCCTGACGAAACCCGCCGCTACCTGGCCCGCGAAACCAACAGCAGCGAGTACTGGGTCAGCGTCGCCTATGGCAACGATGCCCACCTGCGCCTGCGTACAGCCCTGGACGAGCAGGCCCTCGCCGCCCTGCAGGACTTCGTCCACTTCCTCAAGCGCTGGCGCTTCATCCCTGCCAGTTTCACGGTCAGCGACTGGATCGACCGCGGCCCACTGGACGCGTTGCTGGCCAACACCCCTGCCATGGAAAGGACCTCCGTCGCCCTATGAGCAAGCCACTGGAAACCCTCTGGTACACCCACAGCCCGGTGCCCACCGGGCTCGGCATCGCCGTGCAGTCCGGACGCCTGGCCCAGGCGTTTCAACCGTTCGGCACCAATATCCAATCACTGCGCGAGTCCAGCGAACGGGAGGTGCGCGAAGCACACTACGACCATCACCTGCAGAACTCGGTGCGCCACGGCGGTAGCATCCCGGCGATCTGGGCCTATGCCAGCGGCGTCCAGACCCGGGTGTTGGGGCTGTCGTGGATTGACGAGGTCCAGCTGATTCTCACCACTGAAGAAAGCAGCGTGCGCACAATCCGCGACCTGAAGAATCGCCGCTTCGGCCTGCCGAAATGGGCCAACGTGCAGATCGACTTCACCCGCGCCCAGGCCCTGCGCGGCCTGGAAAACGCACTCAAGCTCGAAGGCCTGTCGGTGGCCGATGTCGAGCTGGTCGACTATCCCTACGGCGGCACCTACAGCGACGACCCCAAACACCACCTGCACGGCTCCGCCGTCAGCCTGGGCACCAGCCGCTTCAGTCGGCGCAACAACGAACTGATCGGCCTGCTGCGCGGCGATATCGACGCCATCTTCCTCAAGGGTGCGCACGCGGTCAGCCTGGCCCACGAGTTCGGCCTGCGCGTGGTGGTCGATACTGGCAGCCATCCCGATCCGCTGATTCGCAGCAACAACGGCACGGCGCGGACCCTGACGGTCGATACGCACTTGCTGCACGAGCATTTCGACGCCAGCGTGACCCTGGTCGATACGGTGCTGCGCACCGAGCAATGGGCCTGGGCCAACCCCGAGGAGACCCGGCGTTTTCTGGCCCGTGAGCTGAACACCAGCGAGTACTGGGTGGCAGCCGCCTATGGCGAGGATGCCCACCGGCGATTGCGCACCACCCTGGACAATCGCTCGATCGAGGCGCTGCAGGACTTCACCGAATTCCTCCACCGCTGGGGGTTCATCCCGCAGCGCTTCGACGTGCGCGAGTGGATCGATTTCAGTGTGCTGGAGAAGGTGATCGGCTCAACGTCGCGGCTGGCGGTCTGAGCGTAGGTCCACATAGGGCGTAACGGCCCTCAGCACTGGGGGCTGTGCCTGTCTTGTTCAAAATCTAAAGGCCAGCCCAATCCCTGTGGGAGCGGGCTTGCCCGCGAAAAAGACACCGCGCTGCCTGGCACGGGCTACG
>NZ_JACVTY010000041.1:0-43119 GCF_016624805.1 Pseudomonas sp. S44 | reverse complement strand
AAATCCAAAAAACCACTTAAAAATTGCAACCCCGCTCACCGTATCCGGGTGGGGCGCTTTTGCAGATACCGCGACAACACTCAATCAGTGCGTTCGATGATCGCCGAACCCCACGACAAGCCGACGCCAAAGCCACTGAGAGCAACACGCTTGTGGGTCGAACCCAGCACATGCTTCTCCAGCAGCAACGGAATGCTGGAGGAAACGGTATTGCCGGTCTCGACCATGTCCTTGACGAACTTGCCCTTGTGCGCGCCCTCATCGAAGCGCGCCGACACCGCATCGACGATGGCCGCGCTGCCCTGATGCAGGCAATACAGGTCGATGTCGTCAGCCTTGAGCTGGCTGGCCTCGAGCAACTGGTTCAGGTGCGCCGGTACCTTGACCAGGGCGAAGTTGTAGACCTGACGACCGTTCATGAAGAACTTGCCATCGGTGGTGCGCAGGTGCTCGGCACCGGCACCGTCGCTACCGAACAGCGACTTGCCCAGTTGCCAGGCCGCGCCCTCGCCCATCCAGGTCGCAGTGGCGGCGTCACCGAACAGCATGGTGGTGTTGCGGTCTTCAGGGTCGACGATCTTCGAGTACGGATCGGCGGTGATCAGCAGGCCGTTCTTCAGGCCCGCAGCTTCCATGAAGCCCTTCATCGCGTACAGGCCGTAGACATAGCCCGAGCACCCGAGCGAAACGTCGAACGCCGCAACATGGGTCGCAAGCCCCAGCTTGTGCTGAACGATGGCGGCGGTGTGCGGCAGGCCCTCGGCGTCGCCATTCTGGGTGACGACGATCACCGCATCGATGCTGGCAGGGTCGAGCGAAGGATTGGCGGCGAACAGATTGCGCGCGGCCTCGACACACAGGTCGGAAGTTTCCTGCTCGCTGTCCTTGCGCGGCAAGAACGTGGAGCCGATCTTGCCGAAGATGAAATCCTGATCCTTGCCGAATTTTGCGCCCTGGGCGTAGTTGTCTACCCCTTGAGTCGGCAGGTAACTGGCGATGCTTTTAATGCCAATCATGTGGCTTCCCGTTCAATAACAGCGAAGTAGCCCACGGCGTACGCAACGACGAAACGCCAGGAAACACGGGACGCCCCTGTTCCTGACCACGTTTTGGCTGCGCGACGGCGGCTCCTAGTTTGGACAATATACAGTGAAGATGCGCGAAGTGACTCTCAAGTCACGCGTTTTTTGTCGAATGGACACCGCAGCGTCACATCCTCACTGCGGCCCCCCCTCAATCGGGTAACCAGGCGCGGCGCCAGCTCTCCAGTCGCGTCCCTTCGAGCATCCACTGCCCACGCACCGCCGCCTGCAACGCATCACCCAATGCCGCCGACGCGTCGCGGTCGGACAAGTGCAGACGGATCGCCTGCAGCCACTCGTCGGGCTGGTTGCCCGCACGCGACAGCGGCAAGGCATCGCCTGCGGCAAAGCCCGGCACTCGACTGCAGATCACCGGATGACCACAGGCCGCGTGCTGCAACACGCGCATGTCGCCAGAGCAGGCGTTTTCCATCGAGTCGGCCATGGGCACCAGAGCCAGATCGAGATTCAACGCCGCCAGGGCCTCGCCGAGACGCCCTGGCTCGACCGCTGGGTGCGACTCGCTGACGAACGGCTTCAAGCTACCGGGACACTCACCCAGCACCACCCACTCGACTTCATCCGACAAGGCCGGCACTACCTGTTCGAGCATCTCGTCGTCCTTGCCGGCGATCCAGCCAAGACGTGGCAAGTCTCCTGCGCGTCGCTCGCCCTTCAGGCGGCCCCAGCCGACCGGCAAGGCGCTCTCCAACACCCGGATATCGTGGTGCAGCCCCTGCAGCCGCTCGGCCAGCACGGGGGTCGACACCAGTACCCGGTCAGCGTGCATCAACGCCGCCTGCAGGCGCTGCAGCAGATCCTCGCTGGACTCGAACTGTGCAAGCGCGGGATAACTGTCGAGCACCACCACTTTCAGCGCCCGGGAGAATGCACTCAGCCGACGCAGGGTCAGCAGCCCTGCATCATCCAGCGGTCGCTGCAGGATCACGCTGGTCGGGGCAAAACGCTCCAGCTCCACCGCAGACAACAGCCCGACGGTCGCGGCACCGTCGAGCAACGCGTTTTCGCACATCGCACCCAGCGGATGGATCAGACGCGACAGAGCCTGCTCATCCTGCTCGGCAATGCAAGCCAACACCCGCGGCACCTTGCCGAGCAGCGGTCGCCAGCTCAGATCATTGCTTTGCAGCACGAAACCTTGCCCGGCACGCAGCGAGAAATTGCCGTTGTAGGCCGGGTCATGTGCCAGACGCGGCAACCAGCGTGCATATAACGCGTCGTGCTGCTCTTCGTTGGCCAGCGCATCGCGTGGCGCATCCAGCAGCAAGCGCGCATGCGGCGTCCAGACATTCAGATAGCCGGCCTGATGCAGCTTCAGGCACAGGTCGACATCGGCCCAGGGCGCCAGCAACTCGCTGGCATCGAAGCCGCCTGCCTCGTGGAACAGTTCGCGCCGCAGCATCAGGCACTCGCCACCAACAGCAGCGAAGTTCTGCTCCAGCCCCACGCGCGCCATGTAGCCCGCAGACTGCGCAGGCAGGCCGGCGAACGCCGGTCCCACAGAGCCGTCGATCCCGAGCAGCAAGCCGGCCTGGCGTACCGTGCCGTCACCAACCAGCAACTTGCCACCGACGGCACCGACTTCGGGGCGCTGGGCATGATTGAGCAGCGCCGCTAACCAGTTGCCATCGAGCACCGCGGCGCGGCCGTCGAGCCAGACCAGATAATCACCCCGCGCCTCCTGCGCAGCCGCGTTGCACAACGCAGCCCATGGCTGGCCTGGCATGTAGCGCAGCACCTGGAAGCGCCCATCGCCGATCTGCCCCACCATATCCAGCCATTCGAGCAGTGCCGGGTCTTCACTGCCCGCCTCGATCAGCAACACCTCGAACTGCTCATGGGCGGTGTGCGTGAGCAGGGTTTCCAGGCAGCGCTGGAAGTCGACCAGTTGCCCGCGCAACGGCACCATGATGCTCACGGACGCGACATGCGCATGGCCGTAGTCGATGCGATAACCGCCCGGCACGTCGTCAAGGGCCAAGACCTGCGCCCGTTCATAGCCGCGCAGGCGCAGGTGATGCTCGATGACCATCTGTTCGTCGGCACAGGCCGCCAGCGGCTCGCCATTGCCGATCAACAGAGGCTCGGCGACATGCATGACACTGCCCAACCCGCGCTCAAGCAACAAACTCAACTGAAGGCCAAGTTCGAAGGCTCGCCCGCAGTCGCTGGCGAACCCTGCCGCCAGCGCCTCGCGCCGATAGATCCAGTGCCGCGACAGGCTGCCCGGCATGGCCAGCAGCAGGTCGAGGTTAAGGTCCGGACGCAGCGCCAGCTCGATTTCCCCTCCCTCGCGGCGCAGCCCTTCGTCGGCGTACACCGCCTGGCAGTCATCGGCCGCATCGAGCAAACGCACCGCCAGCGCCAGCAGCCCGCTGGCGACGAAGGTCTCGCCAGCCTCGACCAGCAGGCACCAGTCACTTGCGCTATCGCTCAGCACCGTGTTGATCGTCGCCACCGGCTCACGTGGATCGCAGGCATGCCATTGCACACCGACACGCTGCGGGTCGCACTCACCCAGCACATGCACCTGCAACTGTCGATACAGGCCACGGTCAAGACTCTCCAGGGTATGCAGCAGTGCCTGGCGGTCACCATGATCACGCACCAGCACGGCAAGCTTGGGCGCCTGTGGCCCGGACAACGCCTGCTGCAGGCGCTGTACCTGGGCGGGCAGCGGATAGCGCTGCCGCAGCCAGTCGAGCATACCGTGCCGGTTGCCCGCGGCTTCACGCACGGCTGCGTCCTGGGTCTTGGCGATGAAGGTGTCCAGCTGCTGCCAGAACGATGCGGTACGTTGCACATAACGCTGCAGGCCATCGCCAACGGTGGCCCGGGCCTGTTCGAGGGCGTGCGGCTGGTCGGCCATGGCAAAGCCGACGCAACCGAAGAAGCTGTTCTCGAGCACCTGCTGATCCACGCCATGCCCCGGCATGAACAGCACGGGGCAACCACACAGCACCGCGATCACGCAGGTCATCGACCATTCGTAGGTGTACAGCACCTCGGCATGGCGCAGCACCTCGGCCAACTCCACCAGGCTCAGGGCATTGGCCACGCTGAGCAGGCGAATGCCGGCAGGCAACTGGTCGTAGTCGATCATCTCCAGCGGGTGGCGGTTCTGGTAGAGGTAGGCGCCCTCGCGAGCACAATCGGCAGCGCCGGCGGCGAACAATTCGATGTCAATGGTGGGCAGGCACAGCAGGTCGACGTTGACATCGCCACGGGCCTCGGCAAGGCGTTCGGCGTAGTAGAAGATCAAGTCGGTCGCCGCCGCATTCATGCTCTTGCCGCTGATGAAGCTCTCGAAGTTGAGCATGTAGCGCGCCACCACCGGGCACTCCAGCGGGTTGCCGCTGACCACTTCGGGATAGACCGCGATCGGCACCTTGCCCTCGGCCAGGTGGCGGCGGGCGACGGCCGGGTCGAACAGCGGCGTCTTCAGGTCTGGATTGACCACATCGGTGCCGTAGATGTATGCCTCGCGGCCATTGAGGTTGAGCATGTGGCAGAGGTAGTGCATCGAAACGATACCGGAGGAGGTATCGCGGTAGGCAGGCGCCAGCAGGTAGTAGGGATGCCCCGGCTTGGTGAACATCAGGCGCAGGCGCGTCAGCGCCTGTTCGAGCGAAAGAGCATCCAGCTGCGCAGCGGTCGACATTGGGGGGCGAACTCCAGGATCAGGACAGGCCGCTGACCATCACGGTGGCGGCCTGTCAATAATTTGCCAGCGGGCATGAAAAAGCCGGGCTTAACCCGGCTTTTTTGCAATTAGCGCGCCAGTCACCCCAGCTGTGCCAGCCACTGCGGCGCACCCGCGGCGCTCTGACCGTCGAGCCGCGCAACCCCCTGGAACGCGCCGGGCCATTGCTCGGCCAGCGCCTGCACAGCTTGCCCGGCAGGCACCACCAGCTCGTTGCCCATCAGCCTGGCACGCGGCGTCCACACTACCATCAGACCGTTGCTGCGTACCGCCAGGCACAGGGCCAGGTCCGCCGCACCCGTTGTCGGCAGGCCACCGCACTGCTCGAAGGTCTCGCGGCCGATCATCAGGCAATCGCCGGATACCGCCGGGCAATCACGGACCGACAGCGGCCAGCGCGCCGCGGCGCTGCGTGCCGCCGAGGCACCGGCCCACGGTGCATTGACCTGGCCGCCGTCGAGCAGCTCGTAGCCAGCATGCAGCAGGACCTCGCCGCGCCCCCACAAGCTGGCCCCGACGATCCCCACCTCAGGGCGCTGGGCCTCGTTGAGCAGCGACTCGATCCAGGCCGGAGTGATTACGTGGCAGCGCTCGGACAGCAGCACCAGGTAATCGCCACGCGCCTGCCCGGCGGCCAGCGCCAGCAGTTGCTCGCGCGAGGCATGCGCCTCACCGGCAATCAGCCGCACGCGTGTGCCAAAGGTCTGGGCAATCGCCGCCTGCCCTGCGCTGTCGTGCCCCGGCAAGGCCACCACCACTTCGAAGCGCGGATAACGGGTGCGCTGGAAGATCCCGGTCAGCGACACCTGCAGTTGCGCGGTATCGCCCTCGCCCGCCAGCAGGATGCTGACCAGCGGCGTGGCGGTATGACGGAAATCGATGGTCAGGCCTGCACTGCCCTGGTCGCTGATCTGGGCGCGGTAGCCCAGCTCGGTCAGGTGGCGGTTGAGGACCTTGGCCGCTTCGTCGGTCAATGCCTGCTCGGGCTGCTGACCGATGACCAGGTAGTCGTCCATGTGCGCGAGACAGCCGACACCCTGCTGCTGGACCAGACGCAGCAACAGGTCGTACTCCAGCGCATGACGATAGGACTCGCTGTAGCCACCCAGATCGACCACGGCCTGGCGACGCACCAGCCAGTGCCGCGACATCAGGCCTGGTTGGCTGCGCAGCAGGTCCAGGTCACTGCCCGGACGGGTCACGTCAAGCAGACGGCCTTCGCTGTCGCGCTGCACTTCATCGGCAGCGATCGCCTGGCAGCCCGGCGCCTGGGCCAGCTCGACAGCCAGGCGCAACAGGCCACCGGCCAGCAGCACGTCGCCAGCATCGAGCAGCAGCAGCCACTCGCTGGAAAGCTGTTTCACCACCTGGTTCAGGTGGGTCGCCCAGTTGCCTTCGTTGACCTGGATGAAGTGCAGGGTATCGCGCGCGGTGGTGATAGCCGGGGGCTTGCCGCCCTTGAGCACCACCAGCTTGAAGTTGCGCAGGCCGCTGGCCAGCAGGCTGTCGAAGATGGCCTGCAGCGCCTGGTCGTCGTTTTCCAGGTCCAGCACCACGAAGGCGATCTGCGCAGCCGGGTGGCGCGCCAGGAAGCGCTGCGCGCGAGCACGGTCGGCTTCAGCCGGGGTCGCGGCAGCAATGGCGGCCAACACCTTGCCGGACGGCGTCGTCTCGAGCAATGCGCGGGCATCAGGTGCCGGAACGCTGCGCAGGCGCACCAGCCAATCCTGCATTTCGCGAACATGGTGGGTGTCTTTGGCGCCGGTCAGCAGCGGCACCAGGCGCTGACATACGTCCTGGTTGAACAGGCCCAGGCCCAGCGCTTGCAGGTAGCGCTGCTGCAGGCTGTCGTTGGTGTCGTTCGGATGCACTTGCAGCAGGTCGTGCTGGCGCACCCAGGCGCCTTCGAGCGCATGCAGATGACGCTCGCCAGTCGGCCAGGCATGGCAGAGAAACTCTATTTCGCTCAGACGCTGGAACAGCCTGCCGTTGTAGTACGGCAGCTCGACATACTGGCGCGGCTCGAAGGTCTGTTCAGGGTCGTCGATCACGCTGGCCCAGTCGGAGCTGAACAGCAGCGGCGTCTCGCCCTGATCGTAGCTGCTGCGCACGAAGCGGTTGAGCACCACGAAACCTTCTTCGCCGGCACACACACCCGCCGCTTCATCCCACTGGCGCAGGCTGCGCACGGTCTGGGTCAGGCGCTCTTCGCGGGCGGCTGCGCCCAGGTCGTTGCTCAGCAGTTCGCAGACCACATCGGTCTGCTCGAGGCTGCCGATCTCGCCTTGCAGCAGGATCGCGTAGCCCAGCGCCACACGCCAGCCCGCGGCATCCAGCGCTTGCGGCAGGCCTGCCAGCGCGGTCTGCAGGGTAGCGACACGCAGCACCGCGCGCCAAGCCTGTTGCCCGCTGTGACCATAACGGCGCACGCGCGCCAGAGCGTCCTCTGCGGCCTCGGGCGCGGCGAATGCACCCAGCTTGTGGTAGCTGAGCTTGCAGTTGCCCGCCGCATAGGCCAGGGCATGCCCCTGTACACCCTTCAACTGGGGCTGTGCAGCCAGAGAGGCAGCAGCCTTGCCCAGCGCATCGGCGAGAACGAAGTCGGCATCCAGCGCCAGACAGACGAAAGGCGTTTTCACCCGCTCGAGCAGTTCGCCGAGTTGGCCTGCCGGCTCCAGCGCCAGGCACGCAACGCCTTGACCGGCGTAGTAGTGGAGTGCGCGGGCGCGGTGATCCGCCTGGTCATGCCCAAGCAGGACAACGGTCACGTCGGTGTGCGAGCCGGTTGCGGTATCGATCATAAGGCACCTGTTCAAGTGTTCGGTTCTGCGCAAGGCCTGGGCCCGGCGCCTGGATTTCAGTCAGCCAGCCAGGCGTTGGCCCAGTGCTGCAGATGATGTTCGGTGAGGACGTAGTCGCTCAGTACCGCCTCGCGCAGAGCATCGCCCTGGCGATAGCTGGCAGCCGGGTCGTCGAGGTGCATGCGGATCGCTTCCAGCCACTGCGCCGTGGTGTTGTCTGCCACGCGGGTGCACGGCAGGTAGCCGGCATAAGCCTTGGTGTCGGTGCAGATGACCGGGAAGCCGCAGGCGCCATATTCGAGCAGCCGCAGGTTGCTCTTGCAGTCGTTGAACAGGTTCTGCTCCAACGGTGCCAGGGCCAGGTCAAGGTTGAGGCTGGCCAGCTTGCGCGGGTAGTCACCGAACGAAATGGCCGGGTGAAACTCCTTCACGTAAGGCAGCAGCATCTCGGGGCACATGCCGAAGAACACCCAGTCGACTTCGTCGGCCAGCGTGCGCACCACCTCCAGCAGCAGTTCCAGGTCACCGCGGTGGCTGGTGCCGCCCGCCCAGCCTACACGCGGCCGCGCACTGGTCTGACGCTCACTGCGCAGGCCCGTCCACAAAGAGGCGGCGAGCATGTTGGGGACCACGCGGATGTCGCTGTGCATGCTCGACAGGGCATCGGCCAGCGGTTCGGTAGAGACCACCACGCGATCGCACAGGCCGATGGCTTCGCTGACCAGCTCGCGCATGTTGCGCGGCAGGTTGCGGGCGTGATCGTTCTTCTTCGGCGGATCGATGATGTAGTCGTCCAGCTCGTAGATGCGCCGGGTGTTGGAGAAGCGCTTGAAGCGAGCGATATCGCGCAGGCTGGCCGGGGTGTAGCGGCACTGCAGGATCACCACATCAGGTTTTTCCCGCTCCAGCTCGATCAGGCTCGGTGCGCTGTAGTCGATGCGGCCCTGGATCCAGCCGGCCTTTTCCAGCTCGGCGAACGGCTGCGATACACGATAGTGGCCGATGGCGGAGGTGCTGCTGGGCAGCCCCATCACCGACGGCATGGCGCGCGCAATGAACGGATCCCAACCACCGCGCAGGCCCGGCTCGAAGTTGAAGTTCGGCAGCTTCAGGCTGAGGTTGCGATTGTAGGCAGGATCGAAAGCAACCCATGCCAGCCAGCGCTCATACAGCCGCTCCTGATCGGCCAGCAGGCTTTGCGGTGCGGGCTGTTCCTGAGCGGGCACCGGCACCTGGGCGACCCGCGAGAACGGCGTCCACACCGACAGGTAGCCCACTTCGCGCGCCCGCAGGCACAAATCGGCATCGAACAGCGATACCTCGAACGCCGCGGTATCCAACCCACCCAGCTCGGCGAACAACGCTGCGCGCACCAGCAGGCAGTCAAGGCCCAGGGCGCTCCAGTTCTGCACCAGGCTCAGGCGGTTCATGTAGCCGTCGGCATTCACCGCACAGCTCAGGAACGGCGTGCCGGCAGTGCCATTCATGCCCATCACCAGGCCGGCCGAGAGCACCGAACCATTGTTGTCGAACAGCTTGGGGCCAACCAGGCCGACTTCCGGGCGCTGCCCCAGATGCATCAATTCCTGCAGCCATCGGCCGTCGAACAGCACGCAAGTGGCATCGAGCAGCAGCAGGTATTCACCGCGCGCCTGACGGCTGGCCTCGTTGAGGCTCTGCGCCCGCCCGGTGGCATCCGCCTGGCAAACGCGCAATTGGTCACTGCCCAACCCCTGCAGGCCGCCCAGCCAGTCGCGCACCTCCGAGGATGTCTCGCTGCTGGCCACCAGCAACACTTCGAAATCGGCGTAGGCGGTATGGGCGAACAGCGATTCCACGCAGCGCATCAGCACCGCCAGCTCGCCCGCGGCGTGGATGAGGATCGAGACACTGGCGGCTTGGGGGTGCAGGTAGGTGACCCGCGTCATCATGCTGCCTTCGATACCCGAAACCCGCGCCTGCACGCCCAGGCGCTCGAAATGTGCTTGCAGCACACGCGGGGCCTGCACATGCGCCTGCGCATCGTTGAGCCAGTCGGCGTAGCTGTGGTGACACTGCACCAGCACTTCGGCGATGTGCTCGACCACCTGCAGGCCGTGGGCCTCGACCATGCGCCAGAGCAGGTCGTGGGGAGCGAGCGTGGCGAAGCTGGAATCGAAGCCGCCAAGTTCGCGCAGCGCCTTGGCATCGAAGGCAAGCAGCCGACCGACATAGGGCAGGCTGCGCATCAGGTCGAGGTTGAAGTCGGGTTTGAAGATCGGACACGACGGCGCCAGGTTGTCGTTGGCGCCTTCGTCGATGTACAGGCACAGGCTATCGCCACGCAAGGCCATGCGCTCGGCCATGATCACCAGTGCATGAGGGTGCGCGCGGTCACCGGCGCGCAGCAACAACAGCCAGTCGATGTCCTGGGCGGTGGCCAGCCACTGGCCAAGTTCGGCAAAGTGATCACCCTGGCTGTGCAAGTGCCGGGCATCGCCCTGTACCTGGGCAGCCAGCGCCGCCGGGCCCAGCACCAAGGTACTGCGGGCGGGATAGGACTGCCCCTGCAGGCTCTGCAAAGTGATGCGCAAGGCCTTCTCGTCGCCCGCCTCGGCCAGCACCGCCACCGCGATGCGCGGCTGGCGGGGCCACTGCTCGATGCGTTTGGGCAGCAGGCTGACCTGGCCCGCAGACAACTGGCGCGACGCCAGCCATTCGGCATACAGCTCGTCGAAGCTGATGCTGTCTGTACCGATCTGCTGGCCAAGGTTGGCCATCTGACCGGAGAAGAAGCGGCGCAGGTCCATTTCCTCCCAGACCTGATCGGCCGCCCCGGTGTATTCGGCCAGCGGCAGGGTGCGCACCCAGCCATCGGCCGGCGCTGGCTCGCCAGTGGACTCGGCGAGCATCTGCAGCAGCCATTCGGATTCGGTCCTGGCAGCTTCGACCATGCTGCCCTGGTGGCTCAGGCGCCCCGCGTGCACGCGCTCAAGGCTCAGCACCTGGTCCAGGCTACACAGGTGACCACGACGCAGCAGGCAGGCGTACAGCGCGAGGTCCAGGCGTGCGGCGAAGCCCTGCCCCTCCCCGACCAGCGCCGGCAGGTAGGCCTGCACCTCGTCACGGCGCAGCAGCGCGTGGCTGATCCCGCCAAACAGATTGGGCACGCCATCGGCGACGCTTTCGAGCAGGTCGGTGCCATTGATCACGGCACTGTTCAGGGAAATGACGAAGTTCAGCCAACGCGCCGGCAGCAGCACATCGTCGGCTGCACACAGCAGGCGCTGGCAGATGACCATGCTGACCTTGGCGTGATCGCTGAGCACCCTGGCCTGTTGGCTGATGCAGGTGCCGAACAGCACGTCGTCGTCACAGAGAAACTTGATCAGCTCGCCCGACGATTCCTCCAGGCAGCGCTGCAGGTTGCGGGCAAAACCCAGGCGCTCGGGGTTGCGCACATGACGCAAGGGCACCGTGCAACCGACACGCAGCTCTTCGCAGATCGCCGCGATCTGGTCACCGCGACTGTCGTCGCAGACCACGATCTCCAGGTTCGGGTAATCCTGGCCGATGGCGCTGGCCAGCGTGGCGCGAAAGAACTCGGGATTGAACGCGGGGATGGCGATGCTGACGAGGGGATGTGCGTTCACTAGGACTCACTCAAGCGATTGAACCGCGGGACCGGCTGCCACCCGGTCCGGCGCTGACCGGCGGGTGGCGAGGCAGGCTCGTGGGACGATCACCCCGCGATCACCCGCATCTGGGTTCAGATGTAGTTGACCAGCGACAGGCCGGCGATCTTGGCGTAGGACTGCAGCGAGGCCTGGAGCATGTTGGTCTGCATCTGCAGGCGCAGCATCACCGTGGCCGGGTCGCTTTCGCGGATCGAGCTCTGGGTCTTGGCGTTCTCGTTGCCCAGCGCTTCGTTGGTTTCGGCCTGGACATCCAATGCCGCGCCGCGACCACCGATGGCGCTGATCGACGAGCTCACCTGGTTGGTGGCACTGGCGATGTTGCCGATTGCCGAGTCCAGCGAGGCGAGGAAGTTCTGGCGCGCCTTGGGGTCGCTGTCCATCGGCACGCTCAACGCGGTGCGCAGTTGGCCAATGGTGTTGAGCATGTTCTGATTCTGGTGGGTGTCGACCTTGATCGCGAACGAGTCACCAGCATTGGGTGCACCGGACAACTGGAAGCTCACGCCCGAGGCCGTGGCAGTGTTGCCCGCCAGGGTGCCGGTGGAGATCGGCCGGCTGTTGTCGGTGAGCGGCGCTGCATACAGCTCGAAGTCGGTAGCGCTGGTGAACTTGAGCACCGCGCCGCCACCTGGGAACGAGGCGTTGTACTGCGCCTGGTTGCTGATGGTGGCGTTGTTGACCTGAGTGCCGGACGTGTTGCCCGGGCTGCGCGAGCCAGCGATGGCGTCGGGCTTGGAGCTCAGGTTGAAGGTGTGGCCGGCAATCGCGGCATCCGGGTTGTCGCCCGGCTGCAGGGTGATCTTCAGGCGCAGGTCGACACCGCGGAAGGAGATCGTGCCATTCTCGGCATTCGGGTTATAGGTCCCGCCCTGTGAGGCTTCCAGAGTCACGTCGTTGTTGCCCGAATCGAGGATTCGGTACTGAGTGCTGCTGAGGAACTCGACGCGGTACGGCTCGCCACTGCGGAAGCGGTCGTTGAACGTCGCGCTGCCGGACACCTGGCCGTTGGACAGGCTGACTCGGCCATCATCGACCGCCGGTGCGGTAAGGGTAGTCTGGCTGCGGCTGGTGTTGAGTGCCTGCTCGAAGGCATCGAAACCGGTCTCGTTGGCCGCCAGGCTGAGCATGTCGCCCACCTGCAGTTTCAGCTGGCCCTGGTCGCCCTGGTAGCTGTAGGTGCCGTCGGCGTTGCGCACGTAGGGCGGGGTGTCGCCCTTGGAACCGGAGAACAGGTACTTGCCGTTCTCGTCCTTGCTGTTCATCAGAGAGAACAACTGCTCTTCCAGCGAACCCAGCTCGTCGGCGTTGGCCTTGCGGTCGGCGTCGGTGAAACCGGCGTTGCCCGAGCTGATCGCCAGCTCGTTGACGCGCTGCAGCACCTTGCCGATGGCATCGAGGGTGCTTTCGGAAGTGCTCAGCGAGTTGCGCACATTGGTGATGTTGCTCTTGTACTGGTCGAGCATGTTCTGTTGCTGCTCGAGCTGCAGCAGGCGCGAGGCGCCTACCGGATCGTCGGCTGCAGTACGCACGCGGATGCCGTCGCTGGATTCCTGCTGGGTTTTCACCACGTTGGAAAAGCCGCGCTGATAGTTGGCGCTGCTGGTGTTGTAGAACTGCGAAGTGGAAATGCGCACGGTCTACGGCTCCTTAAAGGCTGTTGATCAAGGTGGCGAAGGTTTCCTGGGCCGCCTTGATGATTTGCGACGACGCGGTGTAGTACTGCTGGAACTTGATGAGGTTGCCGGTCTCTTCGTCGATCGACACCCCAGAGACAGCGTTGCGCCCATCGAGCGCCGACTTCTGCAGGGCATTGGTGGCGTCGGAGTCCATGCTTGCCTGGCCGGCCTTGCCGCCGACGTTGGACACGAGCTTGGCGTAGGCATCGGTCATGCTGATGCCCTTGCCGTCGGCGCCGACTTCCACGGTGGACTTGGTCTGCAGGTCGATCACCGACTTGGCGTTGCGGTTATCGGACGAGCCTGCGCCGGTCAGCGAGACGGTGAAACTGTCACCGTTCTTCGGCGCGCCCGCGACGTCCATCTCGAAGGTGAACGAGCGCTGGGTGGCGCCGTCCATGATCGGGTTACCGGCGCCATCGACCATCGGCACCGAGAGCTGCAGCTTGTTGCTCTGGCCGGGCACGATGGTGCCGGTGCCGATGGAGTTGCCCTTGGCGTCGTACAGGGTGTAGCCCTGGGGGGACGCGGAGTCGTCGCCGAACACCAGCTTGACCGGGGTCGAATACTTCAGGCCGGTCTGCAACTGAGTACGATCGGTGGCGTTGTAGATGTCCAGCTTGGAGGTCAGGTTCGGCTGGGTGATCTGCCCGGTGCCCTTGTTGCCCGAGCCGCTCACTGCACCCAACGGCGCGGACAGCGCCAGGCGCTTGGGATCGGTGAGCACCGACTCGATACCGGCTGCGGCGTTGCGGGTCGGGGTGATCTTGAAGCTGTCACCAGCGGCAACGGCGCCACCATTGAGCGAGAGGCTGAAGCCATCAATCACTTTCGGTGGGTTGTCGTTAAGGTCGAAGTTGCCCATGTCGGTGCCTTCGGGCAGCTTGCGCACGTTGTAGCCGGTGGCACTGGTGAAGGTCACCTGGTAGTCGCTGGTGCCGAGCTTACCGGTGTCCTTGATGGTCACATCGAGGTTGCCGGAGCCTGCACTGTTGCCCTGGCGGGCGATACTGCGCTCGCTGATGGCCTTGGCGCTGTTGATGTCGCCGAACAGCAGCGCGCCGAATTCACCATTCTTGTCGACGCCCTGGCCGAGCTGGCTGTTGATCGCATCGGACACCACCAGTGCCACCCGGCCCAGCTCGTTGAGCGCAGGGTCCAGGGTGTCCTTGCGGTAGCGCAGCAGGCCACCGAGCTCGCCACCGGTGGTGGTGTCGGTGATGTCCATCTTGGTGCTGCCGCGGTTGATCATCAGGCTCATGCGCGTCGGATCGTTGCGGTTTGGCGCGACCTCGAGGGTCTGGGTGGTCTTGCCCAGCACCAATGCCTGGCCGTTGGGCAGGTAAATGTCGTAGTTGCCTTCGCGCTCTACCACCTGGCTGCCGATCAGCTTGTTCAGTTCGCGCACGGCGCCGTCACGCTGGTCGAGCAGATCGTTCGGCTGGCCCTGGATCGCCGACACGCGCGAGATCTGGTCGTTGTACTGGGCGATGGTCGAGGTGAGCTTGTTCACCTGATCGGCGATCGACGCCATGTTGGCGTTGATGTTGCTGTTCTGCTGATTGAGTTGCGTGGACAGGGTGTTGAAACGCTTGGCCAGCGATTGCGCGCTGGTCAGCAGCAACTGGCGAGAGGCATCTTCGTTGGGCTTGGCCGCAGCGTCCTGCATGGCGGTGAAGAAGCTTTTCAGGGCAGCCGTGATACCGGTGTCAGCGCTCGACAGGGCAGTGTCGAGCGGATTGATCTGGTTCAGGTACGAGTTGGCATCGCTGGACAGCGAGGTGGTGGTGCGCAGCTGGTTCTCGAGGAACGAGTTGTACACCCGGCGCACGTCGGCCAGCGTGGTGCCGCTGCCGATGAAGACGTTGCCGTTCTGCTGCGAGCCTTTGGTCTTCTGCACGTTCTGCTGGCGCGAGTAACTGTCCACATCGGCGTTGGCGATGTTGTTACCCAGGGTGTACATCCCCGACTGCGCGGCACCCAGCCCCGACATGCCAATATTGATCAAGCTCGCCATGATTCGCTGCCCTTAAAGTTGCGTGGTGGTCCCGAGCATTGCGTAGCTCGTGTCCGACTTCATCTGTCTTGCGATCTGCGAGATCTTGCTGGCGTAGTTCGGGTCGGTGGCATACCCGGCCTTCTGCAGCTCTCGCACAAACTGTTCTGGGTTATCGGCCGCCTTCACCGCATCTTGATAGCGCGCGTTGTTCTGCAGCAGGCTGACCAGGTCGTGGAAACTGTCCTGATAAGAGTCGTAGGAACGGAACGCGGCCGTCTCCTTGACGAACTGACCGTTGCGGAACTCGCTGGTGATCGCCCTCGCCTCGCCGCCCTGCCAATTGCCGGTGGCCTTGATGCCGAACAGGTTGTGGCTGCTGCTGCCATCGGTGTTGCGCATGACCGATTTGCCCCAGCCGGTTTCCAGGGCGGCCTGGGCCACCAGGTAACGCGGGTCGATACCGATGCGCTTGGCGGCCTGCTCGGCCATCGGCAGCATGGTGGCGACGAACTCGTCGCTGTCGGCGAAGGCTTTCTTCGGCGCCAGCGGCGGCTGGGCCACCGCGCGCCCGAGAATCTGCATGCCACGCCCTGGCGCGGCGAAGGCCTGGGCCGGCTCCCAGTCACCGGTGGCCACGCCACCGGGCGGGATGTCGCCACGGCCCGGCAACGCCGCGGTGTTGGTCGCCGCAGGATTGCCCGCCGACGGCACGATGCCGGCGAGCAGACGGTCGGTGAGCTTGCCCGGCAGCGCCAGACGCCGCGCATTGAGCGCCGCAACGTCGTTGCGGGTGGACGTCGATTCGGTGGCGTGGGCAGGTGCGACCACTTTCGTGCCCCACAGCGCCGGCGCATTGCCGTCGATACGCGGGAACGGACTGGTGTTCGGGCGCACACCCTTGTTCTTCGACAGCTGACGCACCAGTACGTCCTGCAGGCCGATACCGCCGCCTTCACGGGACATGCTCACGGCCAACTGCTGGTCGTACATGTCGCGGTACTGCTTGACCGTCTCGGTATTCATCGGATCGTCGGCAGCCAGCACATCGCCGGCCTTGCGCGAGGCCTTGAGCATTTCGCCGATGAACAGCGACTCGAACTCCTGGGCCACCTTGCGGATGTTGGCATCGCTGTCACGGTCCCCGTGCTTGAGCGAGCTCAGACGGTTGAGGTCGGTGTAGGCGCCGCTGTCGGCGGAACTTGAAACCAGGCTCTTCGGATTCATCGCCAGCGTCCTCAGATCACGATCAGGTCGGCCTGCAAGGCGCCGGCCTGTTTCAGGGCTTCGAGGATCGCCATCAGGTCGCCCGGTGCCGCGCCGACCTGGTTCACCGCACGGACGATTTCATCCAGCGTGGTCCCCGGGCCGAACTTGAACATCGGCTTGGCTTCCTGTTGCGCATTGACCCGCGACCGTGGCACCACGGCAGTCTGACCGTTGGAGAACGGCCCCGGCTGACTGACGATCGGGTCTTCGGTGATGGTCACGGTCAGGCTGCCGTGGGTGACGGCGGCCGGCGATACCTTGACGTTCTGGCCGATGACGATGGTGCCGGTACGCGAGTTGATGATGACCTTGGCCACGGCCTGGCCCGGATCGATCTCCAGGTTCTCGAGGATCGACAGGTAGTCGACCCGCTGGCTCGGGTCCATGGGCGCGGTGACGCGCACCGAACCGCCGTCCAGCGCCTGGGCAACGCCCGGGCCGAGCAGTTCGTTGACCTTGTCGACGATGCGCTTGGCGGTGGTGAAATCAGGACGGTTGAGGTTCAGGGTCAGGCTGTTGCCCTGGTTGAAGCCGCTCGGCACCGCTCGCTCGACCGAAGCGCCGCCAGGGATGCGACCGGCCGACGGCACGTTGACGGTGATCTTCGAGCCATCGCGACCTTCGGCATCGAAACCACCGACCACCAGGTTGCCCTGGGCAATGGCGTAGACGTTGCCATCGATCCCCTTGAGCGGGGTCATCAGCAGGCTGCCGCCACGCAGGCTCTTGGAGTTGCCGATCGAGGACACGGTGATGTCGATCACCTGGCCGGGCTTGGCGAAGGCCGGCAGGTCGGCGTGCACCGACACTGCAGCGACGTTCTTCAACTGCACGTTGCCCGAACCTGGCGGTACCTTGATGCCGAACTGCGACAGCATGTTGTTGAAGGTCTGCAGGGTGAACGGGGTCTGGGTGGTCTGGTCACCGGTGCCGTTGAGCCCGACCACCAGGCCGTAGCCGATCAACTGGTTGGCGCGCACGCCGGAAATGCTGGCGATATCCTTCAGGCGCTCGGCGTGGGCACCGAACGCGAAGGACAGGAGCAAGGTCGCGGCAATCAACTGCCTGGCGTTGAACATGGTCATCCGTACTCAGAAGGGCCAAAGCGGGCTCATGAAGAAGCGGTCCAGCCACCCGGGCTGGCTGGCATCGGCGAAGGAGCCGGTGCCCGAATAGGTAATGCGCGCGTCGGCCACTCGCGTGGACGGCACGGTGTTGTCGGTGGCGATATCATCGGCGCGGATCAGACCAGCGATACGCACCAGCTCTTCGCCGGTGTTGAGGGTCATCCACTTCTCGCCGCGCACGGCGATGATGCCGTTGGGCAGTACATCGGCCACCGTCACGGTGATCGAGCCGGTCAAGGTGTTGCCCTGGCTGGCCTGGCTGGCACCCTTGGTGGCACGCTCGCCCTTGTACCCCGCGTTGAGCGACAGGTCGCCGCCGCCGAACGGGTTGTTGGTGTTGGGGGTGGTGCCGAACAGCGAGGTCAGGCCGATATTGGCGTTGCTGTCCTTCTGGATCTGGGAACCGGCGTTCTTGCTCGCCGAGGTACGCTCGTTGAGGGTGATGGTGATGATGTCACCGACACGAAACGCCTTGCGATCGCCATACATGTTCTGCTCGAACCCGGCCTGGTAGATCGAACCGTTGTTGGCCGCCGACGGCAAAGGTGTACGCGGCAGTACAGGCGCGTAGTACGGGTCGTTGGGCTTTGCCGTCGGCGCAACGCAACCGGCCAGCAACACAGCCCCTCCCAGGGCGACGACGGACAACAGACGATTCATGACGCTTACCTCACGGTGTAACAGGCGCTGCAACAGCGGCCGGGTAGCTAGAGCCAGGACTTACAGTTGCTGGGTGACGAACGACAACATCTGGTCGGCGGTGGAGATGACCTTGGAGTTCATCTCGTAGGCGCGCTGGGTGGTGATCATGTTCACCAGCTCTTCGACGGTGCTGACGTTGGAGTTTTCCAGGGTCTGCTGCAGGGTGGTGCCGAAACCGTTCAGGCCCGGGGTACCGACCTGCGGCGCACCGCTGGCAGCGGTCTCGAAGAACAGGTTGTTGCCAATCGCCTGCAGGCCGGCCGGGTTGATGAAGTCCGCGGTCTGGATGTTGCCGATGATCTGCGCGGCCGGGTTGCCGGTGGTGGTGATCGACACGGTGCCGTCCTGGCCGACGGTGAAGGTCTGCGCCTCCGGTGGCACGACGATGGCAGGCTCCAGGGCGAAACCGTTGGCAGTCACGACCTGGCCATCGGAGTTCAGGTGGAAGGTGCCGTCACGGGTGTAGGAGACAGTGCCGTCGGGCTGCAGGACCTGGAAGAAACCACGACCATTGACCGCGAGATCCAGCGGGTTTTCGGTGGTCTGCAGGCTGCCGGTCTGGAAGTTCTTCTGGGTGCCGACGATGCGCACACCGGTACCGACCTGCAGGCCCGAAGGCAGCTCGCTGTCCTGGGTCGACTGGGCACCAGGCTGGCGCTTGGTCTGGTACAACAGGTCCTGGAACTCGGCACGGTCACGCTTGAAACCAGTGGTCGAGACGTTGGCCAGGTTGTTGGAGATGACCGTCAGGTTGGTGTCCTGTGCGGACAGGCCGGTTTTAGCGACCCAGAGAGCCGGAAGCATTTAGTGTTCTCCTCGTGCGCCTGTTTTACGGCACTCGTTCAAAAGTGATTAGCTGATTTGCAAAACCCGAGCCATGGCTTCGTCGCCCTGCTCGGCTGTTTTCATCATCTTGACGTGCAGCTCGAACTGGCGAGACAGGGCCAGCACCGAGGTCATCTCTTCGACGGCATTGACGTTGCTGCCTTCGAGGAAGCCCGACACCACGCGGACATTGACGTCCGCATCGGCCGGCTGGCCGCTGTTGGTGTGGATCAGGCCGTCGAGGCCTTTGCTGATGCTCTTGATGTCGGGGTTGACCAGCTTGATCCGATCGACCTCGGCCATGACGCGCGGGTCTTCGCCCATGGCGCGGATGCTGATGGTGCCATCGTCACCGACCTCGACCTTCTGCTCGGGCGGAATGGCGATCGGGCCACCGTTGCCGATCACCGGCATGCCATTGCCGGCGCGCAACACGCCGAGGGCGTCGATGTTCAGGCTGCCGGTGCGTACGTAGGCTTCGCTGCCATCCGGGGCCTGCACGGCGATGAAGCCATTGCCACTGACCGCCACGTCCAGCTCGCGACCAGTCTCGATCATCGGGCCTGCGGTAAAGTCGGTGGCAGGCCGCTCGCTCATGGCGAAGGCACGCGCCGGAAAGCTGTCGCCGAACACCGGCATCGAGCGCGCCTGCTCCAGGTCACGCTGAAAACCAGTGGTGGAAACGTTCGCCAGGTTGTTGGCGTGGGCCTTCTGTGCCACCGCATTCTGGGCGGCGCCGGTCATGGCCACGTAAAGCATCTTGTCCACAGTCATCCTCCGCTGCACTGGCGATCGATTGCCGCTCACCGTTGCTGTGCAGGCTGTAAAGCAAGTTCCGAACCAACTTTCTCCAAGGCAAGAAAAAGCCCGTGAATACGGGCCTTTAGCGAATTTCATCGAGGGTGCAACGTCGGTTATCCGGCGCTGCTTTGCCGCTGGCGGCAAGGGGGTGCCAAAGTTCAGCAATAGCAGTGTTGCTAGTCGCGACACCCGCCATTGTTGTAAGGCCCGGCAAATCGCTTCCAGCCCTCCCCCGGCGACCACTGCGAACACACCAGTCGCCCATCCACCTGACTTTCCCAACGCCACCACGGCGCGGTACCGGCCTGGGCCTGGAGCAGACACAGCGCCGCAAGCAGCGCGACAGCCAACTTTTTCATGATCCCTCCTGCAAAAACGACGAACCCCTTCACGGGAAAGGGGTTCGTCCAGACACGCTCAGCCAGCGACCATCAGGTCATCTGGATGATGGTCTGCATGATGGTGCTCTCGGTGGAGATGGTCTTGGCGTTGGCCTGGTAGTTGCTCTGCGCCTTGATCAGCTCGACCAGCTCCTGGGTCAGGTTGACGTTGGACGCTTCCAGCGAGTTGGACTCGACCGAACCGAGGGTGCCGGTCTTCGGCGCATCAATGCCCGGAATACCCGAGGAGAAGGTTTCCTTCCAACGAGTACCGCCAATCTGCTGCAGGCCCTGGTCGTTGGCGAAGCTGGCAATCGCAACCTGGCCGATGGCGCGAGACTGCTGGTTGCTGAAGCTTGCGAACATCACCCCGGTGGAGTCGATCGACAGGCTCGACAGGATGCCAGTGGCATAGCCGTCCTGGTTCTGCGACATGCGCGCGGTCTCGGTGTTGTACGAGGTGGTGCTGTTCATGGCCAGGCGCATGCCGTCGGCATTGCCGTCCGAACCGTTGGCCGCCCAGTTGCCTGCGGCATCCTTCGCGGCCGGGATCCAGCCCTTGAGGCTGAAGGTGTTGTTGGTCACGCTCCAGTTGGCCGCCGGCACCGTGGTGTTGTCGGTGGTCATGGCCTTGATGCTGCCGTCGGAGTTGAAGGTCATGGTGCCGGTCAGCGGCGTGGTGCTGCCCGGGTTCAGCGGGTTGCGACCATCGACCAGGGTGTACATGGTCCACTCGTTGGTGCCGGTCTTGCGGTAGAACTGCTCCATGGTGTGCTCGTTACCCTGGCTGTCGTACACCTTGGTCGGGAAGGACTTGGTGTAGGTCGACTGGTCGGCCGGGTCGAACGGCTTGTTCGGCACCATCACCGGCGGGGTCGCGCCGTTGGACACTTCCAGCGGGATGGTGTCGGCGGAGGAGTTCAGGTTGATGCCCTGGTCGATCAGGGTGGTGGCCTTGGGGGCCAGCGCCGAGGTATCGATCTTCAGGTTGGTGAGGATGCCCTTCTGGATCTTGCCGGTGCTGTCGGCGGCATAACCTTGCAGGTTCAGGCCATCGGAGGTGACCACGTTGTTGTCCTTGTCGGTGCGGAAGGCACCGGCACGGGTGTAGGTCAGCGAGCCGTTGTCGGAGAGGACGAAGTAGCCCTGGCCCTGGATGCCCATGTCCAGCACGTTGCCGGTGTTGTTCACGTCACCCTGGGTGAACTGCTGCGACACCGCCGCCAGGCGCACACCGTTACCGACCTGGTTCTGGCCCACGCCCAGGCGGTTGGCACCGGCGTAGACGTCGGCGAACTCGGCACGCGACGACTTGAAACCTGTGGTATTGACGTTGGCGATGTTGTTGCCGGTAACGTCGAGTTGCTTGTTGGCTGCGTAGAGACCGCTAAGGCCGATATTGAAAGACATGCTTTGCTCCTTCTGCCGAACAGGCCGGCCTTAGATTCCGATGGTTTGTACTTTGGAGATGCCGACCTTGCCGATACCCGCCAGGTTGAGCATCATCTCGCCGCCAGTGCCGCCCACGGTGACACTGGTGACGGTGGCTGGCAGCAGCGTGTACATCTCCTGAGCCTTGCCATCGACGGTGGTCGTCGCGGTAAAGGTGTAATTGCCCGCCGCAACCTTCTCGCCCTTGTCGTTGGTGCCATCCCAGATGAAGTCGGCAGTGCCCTTCTTCTGTTCGCCCAACTGGATGGTCTTGACGACGTTGCCATCCTTGTCCTTGATCGTGACCTTGCCGCTCTCGATGTTCTGCGGCACCACGACCTGACCATTGAAGCTCTTGGTCGGATCGACCAACGCCTTGTCGTTCTGCACGATCACCGAGCGACCGACCAGCGACGACGCCTGCAGTGCCTGAGACGAACCCAGCGAACCGGTAATGGCATTGACCGACTCGTTGAGGGTCTGGATACCCTCCAGGCTGCTGAACTGCGCCAGCTGGGCAACGAACTCACCGTTGTCCTGCGGGTCGAGCGGGTTCTGGTGCTGCATCTGGGTGACCAGCAACTGCAGGAAGGCATCCTTGCCGAGCGCGTTCTTGTCGGTCGGCTCGCTGGTTGGCTTCTTGGTGCCGTTGCTAACACCAGAATTGGCGAGCACATCATTGATATTGACTGCCATGCGTTGCGCTCCTCAATCACTGACCCAGGGTCAGCACCTTCTGCATCATGGTCTTGGCGGTGTTCATCAGTTCGGCGTTGGTCTGGAACGCACGGCTGGCGGAGATCATGTCAGCCATTTCCTCGACCACGTTGACGTTCGGGTAGTAGACGTAGCCGTCCTTGTTCGCCGCCGGATGATTGGGCTCGTAGCGGGCCTCCAGATTGCTCTGGTCCTCGATGATCCCCTTGACCTGCACACCCTGGCCGGCTTGACCCTGGTCGTCGAACAGCGACTGGCCGGCGCCGTTCTGGGCCTGTTCGAAGGTGGTGGCGAACACGGGGTGGCGCGCGCGATAGGTCTGATCGATGCTCGAGGAGACGGTCTCGGCGTTGGCGATGTTCGAGGCGACGGTGTTAAGGCGCGTGTTCTGCGCGCTCATGCCGCTACCGGCGATGTTGAAGACACTGGCAAGGGACATGGTCACTCTCCACGCAGGGCCGATACCAGCCCTTTGAATTTACTGTTGAGCAAGGTGAAGCTGGCCTGGAAGTCGATGGCGTTCTGCGCATAGTTCGACTGTTCGATCTGGGCATCGACGGTGTTCTGATCGATCGACGGCTGCATCGGCGTGCGGTACTTGAGGCTGTCGTCGGCCATGGCCAGGCCTTCGGCCTCGATGTGATGGCCGTTGGTGCGGGTCAGCGAGATACGCCCGTTGCTTTGTTTGTCTGCCTCGGCGGCAAGCACCGAGGAGAAATCCATGTCACGCGACTTGTAGTTGGGCGTGTCGGCGTTGGCGATGTTGTTGGCCAGCACCTCGGCGCGCTGGGCGCGGAAGCCCAGTGCCTTTTCATGGATGCCGAGGGCCTTGTCGAAGCTGATGCTCATGTCGGGGAACCTTCGAAGGTTGACCAGCGTTGCGTTGGCCAAGCTATAGCAAGGCCTGTGCCAACAGGCGCAACCCCAGTAATACCGGGCATCGGCTGTATCAGTGAGCAGCGGCAATGCCAGAAAAGCGGCAAAGTGCTTCCGCCTGGTGGCGGGTGAGCGGCAATTGCAGAGCGGCAAAAGCGGCAATCCAAAAAATTGACGTCAACAGACCAGTGTTATTTTGCCATCACTGCGCGTAGCATTCGCGACCGCGCAGAAATGTGGCATGAGGCCACTGGTTACGGTTTCAGGCACAGCATGGATGCGCACTGTCCCCATTGCTTTCCAAGGAAGAAACCGTGTCCCCGCTGACCTATCGCAAGACCCTGCTGGCCCTGGCAATTGCCGCCTGCGCCCTGCCTGCCCACGGCCAGACCGTCCAGCTTACCGATGCCGGCTTCACCTCAAGCCACCAGAGCTACGCGAATGGGCTCGAGTTCGGCGGCAGCTTCACCAATATTTCCCGCAGTGCGGTCGTGCTCGACGACGCCACCGTACAGGGCGGCTTGACCTTCAACAGCCCGATCAACGACAACGACCGCACCTCCGTGGACATGGTCAATCGCAGCGATGCCCTCACCCTGCGCAACAGCCAGGTGACCGGCGACCTGGTGAACCAGGCCTTCGTCAGGAGCACCAGCCTCGATGGCAATGCGCTGAAAATCAGCAATACCACGCTCGATGGCAACCTGATCAACCAGGGCACGCTCCAGGCCGGCACCGGCATCGGCATCATCAACCGACGAGAGGCCTACGGCATCAACCTGGCCAGCGCCACCGGTCAATCGACGCTGATCAAGGGCGACGTGGTCAATGCCCAGAATGCCAAGATCCGCGCCTATGGCTACAACGCGATCACTCTCAACCTCGCCGGTGCCACCGTGCAGGGCAAGATCATCAACCGCGGCGCCATCGAAAGCAGCGGCCCCAATGCCATCAGCGTCAACGCCACTTCGCGCGGCGGCGCCACCGGCATGCCAACCCGCCTGGACAGCATCGAAAACCACGGCAATATCGTCGCCAGCGACACCAATAGCCAGGCCATCGCGCTCGACGGTGCAACCCTGACCACCAGCCTCGGGCGACACATCGACAACCGTGGCTCGATCTACGCCCTGAGCGGCACCGGCATTCGCATCGGCGATGTCGCGTTCGACGCCCCCGGCCAGCAACCCTGGTACCGTGACCACGGCGACCTGAACATCTTCAACAGCGGCATCATCATGGCCCAGGTGGCCATCGACGCCAGCCACAGCAATCGGCCGGTCGAACTCATCCTGCGCGAGGGCAGCCAGATCACCGGCATGCTGGACGGGCTGAGCAACATCGAGGTCGAAGGTGACAGCGAGTTCCAGGCCCACTACCTGCCCCACAGCACCCCGGACATCCGCCTCAAGCCTGGTGGCTGGATCGAAGTCGGCAACCTGAGCGACGACACCCGTGCAACCTTGTCACTGACCGCGGCCCGCACCGTGATCGACGGCAACCTGTCGATCGCCGGCAACTCGGCGCTGGGCCTGGAGCTATCCAGCGAAACCGACCCGAGCGTGGCGGTACTCAAGGTCAGCGGCACCAGCAAGTTCGAACAAGGCTCGCGCATCGCCCTGCACGCCGACGAAGAAGACTTCCAGCCGTCCGGATCGCGCTACCTGCTGGTCGAGGCCGGCCAGGTACAGCTGGTGGACACCGCAGGCCCCGACCTTGACCCCAACGGCATCCAGGTCACCAGCACCTCGGCACTGCTGCGCGTGCAGAGCAGCGCGGTGGAAGACAACAAGATCTACGCGCAAGTCACGACCAAGCCGGTCGACGAGATCACCGAAATCGTCAAGGAAGGCGGCGGCAACGGCAATGCCCAGGGCGCTATCGGTAACGCCATCAACAATGGCCTCCTGGCTCAACTGCCCAAAGGCGACCCGCTGCTGGCCTACGCCGCCACCGCCGACCAGGCCCAGGTCGCGAGACTGGCCCGCCAGCTGACCCCGGAAGTCAACGGCGGCGCCCGCCATGCGGCCACCGGAAGCCAGCGCATGATCGGCAACGCCATCAGCAGCCGTGCCAGCAGCCTGCGTGGCGCCTCTTCGGGCGAAGGCTTCAGCCAGGCCGGCGTGTGGATTCAATCGCTGTACAGCGACGCCACCCAGAACAACCGTGACGGCGTGGCCGGTTACAACGCCTACAGTCGCGGCATTGCCGTCGGTGCCGATGGCAAGCTCAACGACCAGCTCACTCTGGGCCTGGCGTACAGCTTCCTGGACACCGACGTCAACGGCAGCAGTGGCAACAAGACTTCGGTAGAGAGCCATGCCTTCACCCTGTACAGCGCCTACACCCTGGGCAACTACTTCGTCGACGCCAGCCTGACCTACGGCCTGGGCGACAACGAAGGCAAGCGCGAGATCGCTGATACCCGAGCCAAGGCCGATTACGACAGCGACCAGCTGGCCGTGAACCTGGTCGGTGGCTACACCTGGCACATCAACCCGCGACTGCTGGTCGAGCCGCGTGTGGCCGCGCGCTACAGCCGTGTCGACATCGATGGCTATCGCGAGAAAGGCTCGTCCGCCGCGCTCAAGGTCGAAGATGAACGCTACGAAGCGCTCGAACTCGGCGCAGGTGTGCGGGTGGCGGGCAACTATGCCATTGGCGTCGGGACCCTGGAGCCGCAGTTCAAGCTGATGGGCTACCACGACTTTGCCGCCGACCAGACCAACAGCACCTCGACCTTCCTGCTTGGCAACACGCCATTCGTGACCCGCGGCGCGAGTGCCGTGCGCAACAGCTACGAGGCGGGCATTGGAGCCGACTACAAGCTGGGTGCGGTGACCCTTGGGCTCAATTACGACTACGTGGGCAAGTCGGGCTTCAATGCCGATGTGTTCTCGGCGAAGGTACGGTACGACTTCTGATCGCAACCTCCAACGATCCTGACCTTGCCGCCTGAAGACAAAGGCACAGGCAAGGTCTTGTGTTCGCAGTCCCGAAAACGAAAAGGCCGGTATCTCTCGATACCGGCCTTTTCATTCACTTGGCCTGATAGATGATCCCCGGACTGCACTGAACCATCTGGTAATGATCCGGCAAGCCATTGAGCGCCTCCGAAGCCCCCAGGAACAGATACCCCCCTGGCTTGAGCGTCGCGTGGATACGCATGAGGATGTCTTTCTTCACCTGCGCGGAGAAGTAGATCAACACATTGCGGCAGAACACGATGTCGAACTTGCCCAGCGCCGCATAGCTGTCGAGCAGGTTGAAAGAGCGAAACTCCACCCGACTGCGAATCGCCGGCTTCACCGCCCAGCGCCCCGGCCCTTTCGGGTCGAAGTAGCGCTGCAGGCGCTCCTGCGACAAGCCACGGGCAATCGCCAGGCTATCGTACTCACCGGTCTTGCAGTTATTGAGCATGGCGCCGGAAAGATCAGTAGCGACGATCTGCGCCCCCATCTTCAACTGGCCCAGGTTGCTGCGCTCGAACTCATCGATGGCCATCGAGATCGAATACGGCTCCTGCCCCGACGAGCAGGCCGCCGACCACATGCGCAGGCGCTGACCGGGGTTGCTGCGGATGAACTCGGGAATCACCTTGTTCTTCAGTACTTCGAACGGATAGGTGTCGCGAAACCACAGGGTCTCGTTGGTGGTCATGGCATCGACCACCTGCTCGCGCAGGCCACTGCGGGGCTGGGTCTGGATGCGCTGCACCAGCTCACCCAAGCTCTTGATGCCCTGTTGCTCCATCAGCTTGTTGAGACGGCTGGACACCAGATACTGCTTATTTTCGCCCAGCAGGATGCCACAGGCTTTCTCCAGGAATACCCGGAACTGTTCGAAATCCAAATTACCCGTAGACAATGCTGCCGCCTCTTTTCAATCACTTGCGCCGGGGCTTGCCCCAGCCGTTTCAATGCGTTGCCTTGATCCGATCGACTACGCGCTGGGCCAGGTCGTCCGGCTTGAACTTGGCCAGAAAGTCGTCAGCGCCAACCTTCTTGACCATCGCCTGGTTGAACACGCCCGATAGCGAAGTATGCAGGACGATGTGCAATTTTTGCATGCGCGGATCGTTACGAATCTCGGCGGTGAGGGTATAGCCGTCCATTTCCGGCATTTCAATGTCGGAGATCATCATCAGGAACTCTTCTTCCGGCCGCTTGCCCTCATCCACCAGCTTGCGCAGGTAGTCCAGCGCCTGGCGGCCGTCGTTGAGCGCCACCACCTCCACGCCCACGGTCTGCAGGCAACGGCTGACCTGCTTGCGCGCCACCGACGAATCGTCGACGGTCAGTACCCGCAGCAACACGGCCTTGTCCTGCACCTCGGCATCGACCACGCCGGCGGAGACCGACTCCGAGGACGGCGCCACTTCCGCAAGCACCTTCTCGACATCGACGATCTCGACCATGCGGTTATCTACCCGGGTGACCGCCGTCAGGTAGTGATCACGCCCGGTACCCTTGGGTGGTGGGTGGATCTCTTCCCAGTTCATGTTGACGATGCGCTCGACCGAATGCACCAGGAAACCCTGGGTCTTGGTGTTGTACTCGGTAATGATCACGAAACTGTTGCGGGTCTCTTCTTTCAGGCCCGGCAGCCCCGTCGCCATCGACAGGTCGAGGATGGGGATGGTCGCCCCACGAATGTTCGCCACACCGCGCACCACCGGATGGGACTTGGGCAACAGTGTCAGCTCCGGGCACTGCAGCACTTCCCGGACCTTGAACACGTTGATGCCGTAGAGTTGATCGCCATTGAGACGGAACAACAGCAGCTCGAGGCGATTCTGTCCAACCAGTTGCGTGCGCTGGTTGACCGAATCCATAACGCCAGCCATGCCAGACTCCTTCTATTTTTCTGCTCGCTTGCCAACAAGTCGGCACGGGCTTTGCTTTTTTGAGCGTATGTATACGAAAACGACATTTTTCCGACGACTGACGCGCCTGCTGGCCATCCCCCTGGCCATTGCATGCCTGATCGCATCCGGCGCCCGCACGCTGGCGGATTCGTTTACCTTGCCTGAACAGCTTATCGGTGTCACCCAAGGGTTTCTTGAATTCACCGTCGAAGACTACATGACGCGCACCCAGACCGTGGGGCGTTATGACATCCAGGTCAACAATCTTGACCCACGCCTGCGTATGCCGGTGTGCAGCCAGCAACTGGACGCCGCGCTGGAAAGCCCGGCACAGCCGCTTGGGCGAGTGACGGTGCGGGTACGTTGCGACGGTACTTCGCCCTGGACAGTGTTCGTGCCGGCACAGGTCAAGCTGTTTCGCGACGTGGTGGTCATGACCCGCCCGCTCAAGCGCGAAAGCGTGATCGGTGAAGGTGACGTGGCCCTGCGCGAGCGTGACGTCAGCACCCTGGGCCAGGGCTTTCTGAGCGAACTCGACCAGGCCGTGGGCATGAAACTGCTGCGCCCGACCGTCCTCGACCAGGTCCTGACGCTGCAGCAACTGGAACAGGCGGATGTGATTCGCAAGGGCGACCACGTGGTGATCACCGCCCGCAGTGGCGGCCTGAGCGTACGCATGCCAGGCGAAGCCCTGAGCAAAGGCGGCCTGACCGAACAGATCCGCGTGCGTAATCTCAACTCCCAGCGCGTGGTCAAGGCCACGGTGGTCGGGCCGGGCCAGGTCGAAGTGGCGATGTAGAAAGAAGCCGCCGGCGGATCCTCGCCGACGAAATATTGCAGGGCCCCGGGACTGGCGGCGATGAACCGCTTTTCCTAAACTGTGTCAGAAATCGGGATACGCGGGTTTGCTGACGGACGGCAAAACATTTGTGCCTAAAGTTTGTTTCGGGTTAGCCGAAACAAAGGCAAGCGTCCTATTTACCCAGAGGTTTCTGATCATGGTCATCGACTTCAGTCGTTTGAATAACTCTCCGTCCATAACGGGCGGCGTTCGCGGCAATGCCACATCGGGCAACACCGAAAAAACCGGTGCTGCCAGCGATGCAGGCAAGCCTGCCAGCGTCAGCGGAGAAGCGGTACACCTCAGTCAAGAGGCCCAGCAGTTGCAGAAGATCAGCGACAAGCTGCGCGATCAACCAGCAGTCGACAGCGCCCGTGTGGCCCAGTTGAAGCAGGCGATCGCAGACGGCAGCTACCAGGTCGATGCCGGCCGGGTCGCCAGCAAACTGCTTGATTTCGAAGCGCAGCGCTAACCTTACGGTGCGCTGACTTCCAGGACGCCAGAGCCAAGAGCCAGCCATGCACGACACCACACTGCTGCAACTGATCGAAGACGACATCGCGCCGACCCAGGAACTGCTCGACCTGCTCCAGAAGGAAACGGTCGCCCTGCACGGTCGGGACATGCAGGTGCTGGAGACCATCCTCGCCCGCAAGCAATCGCTGATCGTCTTGCTCGAGCAGCAGGGCATGCGGCGCAATCACCTGCTCAACGGGCTCGGCCTCAGCGCCGACCGGGCAGGTGTGCAGGCCGTTGCTGCACAATCGCCCAACGGCGAGATCATCCTGCAGCAACTCGATGTGCTGACCCAGTTGATGGACACCTGCCAGAAGGTCAACGAGACCAACGGCCGGGTCATCCAGGTGCAACAGCACGCCACGGCCAACCAGATCAGAATCCTCAACGGCGGCGACTCTCCGTCGCTGTACGATAGCCGTGGCACCACCTCCCCCATGGACAAGCCCCGGGCGATCAGCCAGGTGTGATTATTCCTATTCAAGGCACGGAACATACTGGCAAAATGCCGTTACTTGCGTGTGTCGTTTTTGCCTGGAGATTGATTACCCGTGTTCAATGAGTCCGATGCTCCTCAGCCACCAAAAGTGCTGACCACTCCTCTGGAGATTTCGGCGAACCTGCGCCAGCTGATGGACAGCCACGATCCGCTGATCATCAGCTTCCATGAGCGCAGCCAGCGCTTCCAGAGTTACGTGGTACAGGTGGACCGGGACGCCAACGTTCTGGCACTGGACGAAATGATCCCGCGTGATGGCGAGAAATTCATCGAGAACGGCGAACCCTTCCGTGTCGAAGGTTTCCACGATGGCGTACGCATTGCCTGGGAGTGCGATACTCCGCTGACCATCGGCGAAGTCGATGGCCACCGCTGCTACCGCGGCCCGCTCCCCACCGAAATGACCTACCACCAGCGCCGCAATGCCTTCCGCGCAGCGCTGAAACTGTCGCAACTGGTCGACATCATCCTCGACGGCACCCACCTCAAAGGCAACGGCGCGCTGCGCGGCAAGCTGCTCGACGTGTCCGCCACCGGCTGCAAGCTGCGCTTCGACGGCAATGTCGAAGACCGCCTGCAACTGGGCCAGGTGTACGAGCGCTTCAAGGCGGCCAATCCCTTGGGCCTGACCGACGTCATGGTGGAATTGCGCCACCTGCACTTCGAAGAGCGGATCAACACCACCTTCGCCGGCGTGCGCTTCCACAACCTGAATGGGCAAAGCCAGCGCAAGATCGAGAGCTTCGTGTATCAGTTGCAGCGCGAAGCACGGCGGTTCGACAAGGACGACTACTGATCGTCCAGCTCAAATGAAAAACGCCACCGATCGGTGGCGTTTTCGTTCTGGTCCGTGGGGCCCCGCGACAGGGCCGGCACAGCCCGCGTCAAACCGACTTGTCTGCCTCGGCCTGCGGCGCCTTGGCAGCTGTGCCCTTCTCTTCCTCGGCCTCGGTATCCTCCGCCGCCACCGGTGCCTGCATCACGTCCTGCACGGTCTGCTCGTCGACCCGCGGGTCGAGCGCAGCCGACAGAGGCGAACCTGCCGCCGGCATAGCCACGTGGCCCAGCGGTGCATCCTGCACCTGGTGCAGCCCGGTGACCGCCTTCGGCCGAATACGCCACACCAGCACCAGGGCAAAGAAGGTGAAGAAGGCATAGAGCATCTGTGCGCCCAACGCCTTCATCAGAACGCCCGCCACCAGCGGACCGATGCTCGCCCCCACGCCATAGGTGACCAGCAGCATCGCCGTCAGCGATACCCGTCGCTCGCTTTCCACGTGGTCATTGGAGAACGCCACGGCCAATGGGTAGAGGCAGAATTGCAGCAACGAAACGATGAAGCCTGCCGCGAACAACAACTCCAGCGGCACACTGGGCAACAGCGCCAGCGGCAGCGAAACCACCGCCAGGCCGATCGATACACTGCGGATCAGCACTGCCCGATCGTAACGATCCGACAGCCAGCCCAGAGGCCATTGCACGAGAAGCCCGGCAAAAATACAGCAACCCATGAACAGACCGACCTGCTCGGTGCTCAGCCCCTGGCGCGCCGCATACAGAGGGGCCAGACCATAGAAGGAACCGACGATCAGGCCCGCGCCAAGCACAGTACTCAACGACTGCGGTACCCGCTTGATGAAGAACTTCGGCTCCATCGGCGCCGGCCGCAGCGGCGCCGGGTGAATGCGCCGGGTCATCGCCACCGGCACCAGGCACAGGGCGAAGCACATGGCGACCAGCATCAGCAGCTCAGGCCCCAGTGCCGGATGCACCACCAGGATCAACTGACCCAGCACCAACCCGAGGTAGGACGCGATCATGTAGCCGCTGAATACCGCACCGCGCTGCTTGGCATCGGCCTGTTCGTTGAGCCAGCTCTCGATGACCATGTACTGGCACATCATGCCCAGGCCCACGATCATCCGCAGGCCGATCCAGGCGGGCACGAAGTTGGTCATCCCATGCCCGAGCACCGCCGCGCCGACAATGCCGGCACAGGTGGCATACGCACGAATATGCCCGACCCGGGCGATCAATCGGTGACCGACCTTGCCGCCCACTGCCAGGCCGAAATAGTTGGCCGCCATCAGCGCACCGACCCAGAGGCTGTCGACATGGTCGGCAGCCAGGCGCAACGCCAGGTAGGTACTCAACAGGCCTGAGCCGATCAGCATCATCAGGGCGGCAAAGTACAACGAGCGAAATGACTTCCAGATCTGGCGCATGCGTCCCCGCGGGCTCCTTGGGCAGGTGTGGTGCTGCTGGCAAGCATAAGGGCAATTTCCCGGACGCGGGCCCCTGGCAATGAAAAAAAGCCAGGAGCGGCGCGCCGGGCAAAGCTTCTGTCGCGATCAGGCCTGCGCGGCCAGCACCCTACGCTCCCACGGCGTGATCTCATTGAAGAAATCAGTCAATTCCAGGGTCTTGGTGGCGACGTAGCCTTCGATGAACTCCTCGCCAAACAGTTCCCGCGCCAACGTGCTGCGACGCAAGCGCTCGATCCCCGCGTGCAGCGTGCAGGGCAGACTCAGGTGCTCGGGCACCACGAACTCGCCCTGGATCGCCGGCGTGGGCTGCAGCTTGTGGTCGATACCATGCAGCCCGGCCGCGAGACTTGCGGCGATCGCCAGGTAAGGGTTGGTGTCGGCGCCAGGCAGGCGGTTTTCCACACGTCGCGCCACCGGCGAACTGGCCGGGATGCGCAGGCCGGCAGCGCGATTATCCTCTGACCAGCAAGCATTGTTCGGCGATGCGTACGGGTGGCACAGACGCTGGTAGGAATTGACGTTGGGCGCGAACAGCGCGGTGAAGTCGGCCATGCACGCCTGCAAGCCGCCGATGAAATGATGGAAGGTGTCGGTTGCCCTGCCCTCTTCGTCACTGAACACGTTACGGCCGGTGCCGATCTCCACCAGGCTCTGGTGGATGTGCATCGAACTGCCAGGGGTATGCGCCAGCGGCTTGGCCATGCAGACCACGGTCAAACCGTGCTTGAGCGCAACCTCCTTCAGCAGGTGCTTGAACAGGAAGGTCTGGTCGGCCAGCAGCAACGGATCACCGTGCAACAGGTTGATCTCGAACTGACTGACGCCCATCTCGTGCATGAAGGTGTCGCGTGGCAGGCCCAGTGCTGCCATGCATCGGTAGACCTCGCTGAAGAAGGGGCGCAGGCCATTGTTGGAGCTGACGCTGAAGGCCGAATGGCCCAGCTCGCGACGCCCGTCCCTGCCCAGCGGTGGCTGGAACGGCTGGCCCGGATCACTGTTCGGGGCGAACACGAAGAATTCCAGTTCGGTGGCCACCACCGGCGCAAGCCCCAGCGCCGCATAACGGGCGATCACCGCCTTGAGCAGGCCACGGGTCGAAAGCCCCGAGGGCGTACCATCGAGCTCGACCGCATCGCAGATGGCCAGTGCCCGAGGGCTGTCGCTCCAAGGCAGGACATGGGTTTGCCCAGGGTCGGCGACCAGCGCCAGGTCGCCATCATCGCTGCCGTAGAACTTCGCCGGCGGGTAGCCGCCCATGATGCATTGCAGCAGCACGCCACGCGCCATCTGCAGGCGCCGGCCTTCGAGAAAGCCTTCGCCGGTCATTACCTTGCCGCGCGGGACACCGTTGAGGTCGGGGGTGACGCATTCGATTTCGTCGATGCCGGTCAGGCGCTCGGTCGTCATGACGCTGGTCCTTGTTGTTGTAGGCATGCCGCGAACGGCGACAGCCACAACATAGGCCGGGGGTGTTTAAAATATCAAGCACCCTGTAGAGCGATAGGGCCTGAACTGACAACTACTCGCGCAAGGTCATGCCATTGGCCGGTAACGGCAACGCGGTCTTGTAGCGCACCTGCTTCAGCGCAAAGCTGGAGCGGATATTCGCCACCCCCGGCAGCCGCGTCAGGTAATCGAGAAAGCGCTCCAGCGCCTGGATGCTCGGCAACAGCACGCGCAGCAGGTAATCCGGATCGCCCGTCATCAGGTAGCACTCCATCACCTCGGGTCGCTCGGCGATCTCCTCCTCGAAGCGATGCAATGACTGCTCCACCTGCTTCTCCAGGCTGACATGGATGAACACGTTGACATCCAGGCCCAGCACTTCGGGCGACAACAAGGTCACTTGCTGGCGGATGACCCCCAGTTCCTCCATCGCCTTGACCCGGTTGAAACAGGGCGTCGGCGAGAGGTTCACCGAGCGCGCAAGCTCCGCGTTGGTGATCCGTGCGTTCTCCTGGAGGCTGTTGAGAATGCCGATATCGGTACGATCAAGTTTACGCATGAGGCAAATTCACCTGATTCTTGTGTTTATTCAGAATGATTATCTGCGCCGCGCGACAAAGGCAATGAACTTGAGAGAAAAATTCTCCGGCCCAGCCTCTAAGATGTAAATGACGCTGACCTACCAGTCACAAGCCAGTAGGCAGCGGCGGCCGCTTCAGAGCTCACAAAAACAACATTCGAGCGAGCGTAAAAAGCATGAACGAGTACGCCCCCCTGCGTTTGCATGTGCCCGAGCCCACAGGCCGGCCAGGCTGCCAGACCGACTTCTCCTACCTGCGTCTGAACGATGCCGGTCAAGTCCGTAAACCACCTATCGACGTAGAGCCCGCCGACACTGCGGACCTCTCCTACAGCCTTGTGCGCGTGCTCGACGAGCACGGCAATGCTGTCGGCCCCTGGGCCGAAGGCATCGACCCGCAGGTGCTGCGCCAGGGCATGCGCGCCATGCTCAAGACGCGCATCTTCGACAGCCGCATGGTGGTCGCCCAGCGCCAGAAGAAGATGTCCTTCTACATGCAGAGCCTGGGCGAGGAAGCCATTGGCAGCGGTCAGGCATTGGCCCTGAACCGCACCGACATGTGCTTCCCCACCTATCGCCAGCAGAGCATCCTGATGGCCCGCGACGTGTCGCTGGTGGAAATGATCTGCCAGCTGCTGTCCAACACCCGCGACCCGCTCAAGGGCCGCCAATTGCCGATCATGTACTCGGTGCGCGAGGCGGGCTTCTTCACCATCAGTGGCAACCTGGCGACCCAGTTCGTGCAGGCGGTCGGCTGGGCCATGGCGTCGGCGATCAAGGGTGACACCAAGATCGCCTCGGCCTGGATCGGTGACGGCGCCACAGCCGAATCCGACTTCCACACCGCCCTGACCTTCGCCCACGTCTACCGCGCCCCGGTGATCCTCAACGTGGTCAACAACCAGTGGGCGATCTCCACCTTCCAGGCCATCGCCGGTGGCGAGTCGACCACCTTCGCCGGCCGCGGCGTGGGCTGCGGCATCGCCTCGCTGCGGGTCGACGGCAACGACTTCATCGCCGTGTACGCCGCCTCGCGCTGGGCCGCCGAACGTGCCCGCCGTGGCCTGGGCCCGACGCTGATCGAATGGGTCACCTACCGCGCCGGCCCGCACTCCACCTCGGATGATCCATCCAAATACCGCCCTGCCGACGACTGGAGCCACTTCCCGCTGGGCGATCCGATCCTGCGCCTCAAGCAGCACCTGATCAAGGCCGGCCACTGGTCCGAAGAAGAGCACCAGGCCGTCAGTGCCGAGCTCGAAGCCGAGGTGATCAAGGCACAGAAGGACGCCGAACAGTTCGGCACCCTCGCCAATGGCCATATCCCCAGCGCCGCCTCGATGTTCGAGGACGTGTACAAGGAAATGCCCGATCACCTGCGCCGGCAACGCCAGGAACTGGGGGTTTGAAATGAACGATCACAACAACAGCATCAACCCGGAAACCGCCATGGCCACCACTACCATGACCATGATCCAGGCCCTGCGCTCAGCCATGGATGTCATGCTCGAGCGCGACGACGACGTGGTGGTCTACGGCCAGGACGTCGGCTATTTCGGCGGCGTGTTCCGCTGCACCGAAGGCCTGCAGACCAAGTACGGCAAGTCGCGGGTATTCGATGCACCGATCTCCGAGAGCGGCATCGTCGGCACCGCCGTGGGCATGGGCGCCTATGGCCTGCGCCCGGTGGTGGAAATCCAGTTCGCCGACTACTTCTACCCCGCCTCCGACCAGATCGTCTCGGAGATGGCTCGCCTGCGCTATCGTTCGGCCGGCGAATTCATCTCGCCGCTGACCCTGCGCATGCCCTGCGGCGGCGGCATCTACGGCGGCCAGACCCACAGCCAGAGCCCCGAAGCGATGTTCACCCAGGTCTGCGGCCTGCGTACGGTGATGCCATCCAACCCCTATGACGCCAAGGGCCTGCTGATCGCCTCGATCGAGTGCGACGACCCGGTGATCTTCCTCGAGCCCAAGCGCCTGTACAACGGCCCGTTCGACGGGCACCACGACCGCCCGGTAACCCCCTGGTCGAAGCACCCGCACAGTGCCGTGCCGGACGGCTACTACAAGGTGCCGCTGGACAAGGCGGCGATCACCCGCCCCGGCAACGATGTCACCGTACTGACCTACGGCACCACGGTCTACGTGGCCCAAGTGGCCGCCGAGGAGAGTGGCGTCGACGCCGAAGTCATCGACCTGCGCAGCCTCTGGCCGCTGGACCTGGAAACCATCGTCGCCTCGGTGAAGAAGACCGGGCGTTGCGTGGTGGTCCACGAGGCCACCCGTACCTGCGGCTTTGGCGCCGAGCTGGTTTCGCTGGTCCAGGAGCATTGTTTCCATCACCTCGAAGCGCCGATCGAGCGCGTCACCGGCTGGGACACCCCCTACCCCCACGCACAGGAATGGGCCTACTTCCCAGGTCCTTCGCGGGTAGGTGCGGCATTGAAACGGGTCATGGAGGTCTGAATGGGCACGCACGTCATCAAGATGCCGGATATCGGTGAGGGCATCGCGCAGGTCGAGCTGGTGGAATGGTTCGTCAAGGTCGGCGATGTGATCGCAGAAGACCAGGTGGTGGCCGATGTCATGACCGACAAGGCCACGGTTGAAATTCCTTCGCCGGTCAGCGGCAAGGTCTTGGCCCTGGGTGGCCAGCCCGGTGAGGTCATGGCGGTCGGCAGCGAGCTGATCCGTATCGAAGTCGAAGGCAGCGGCAACCACATCGACGCACCGCAGGCCAAGCCGGCCGAGGCGCACGCCGCGCCAGCGCCAGCCCAGACGAAGATCGAGCCGCAGCCTGAAAACCGTCCGCAACCAGCGACGAGCCACACCGCCGCGCCCATCGTCCCGCGCGAGGCGCATGAGAAACCGTTGGCTTCACCTGCCGTGCGCAAGCGTGCGCTGGATGCCGGCATCGAGCTGCGCTACGTGCACGGTAGCGGCCCGGCCGGGCGCATCCTGCACGAAGACCTCGACGCCTTCATCAGCAAGCCACAGACCGCCCTCGGCCAGGCGCCAGCTGGCTACGGCAAGCGCACCGACAGCGAGCAGGTGCCGGTGATCGGCCTGCGCCGCAAGATCGCCCAGCGCATGCAGGATGCCAAGCGCCGCGTCGCGCACTTCAGCTATGTCGAGGAAATCGACGTCACCCAGCTCGAAGCCCTGCGCCAGCAGCTCAACGCCAAGCATGGCGAAAGCCGTGGCAAGCTCACACTGCTGCCCTTCCTGGTGCGCGCCATGGTCGTCGCCCTGCGCGATTTCCCGCAGATCAACGCCACCTACGACGACGAGGCCCAGATCATCACCCGCCACGGCGCCGTACACGTGGGTATCGCCACCCAAGGTGACAATGGCCTCATGGTGCCAGTACTGCGTCACGCCGAAGCCGGCAGCCTGTGGAGCAACGCCAGCGAGATCGCCCGCGTGGCCCATGCCGCGCGCAGCAGCAAGGCCAGTCGGGAAGAGCTGTCCGGCTCGACCATCACCCTGACCAGCCTCGGCGCCCTGGGCGGTATCGTCAGCACGCCGGTGGTCAACACCCCCGAAGTGGCGATCGTCGGCGTCAACCGCATGGTCGAGCGCCCCGTGGTGATCGATGGCCAGATCGTGGTGCGCAAGATGATGAACCTGTCCAGCTCCTTCGACCATCGCGTGGTCGACGGGATGGACGCCGCCCTGTTCATCCAGGCCGTGCGCGGCCTGCTGGAACAGCCCGCCTGCCTGTTCGTGGAGTGAGCATGCAACAGATCCTCGATACCACCCTGCTGATTATCGGCGGGGGCCCCGGCGGCTACGTGGCCGCCATCCGCGCCGGGCAACTGGGCATTCCCACCGTGCTGGTCGAAGGGCAGGCACTGGGCGGTACTTGCCTGAACATCGGCTGCATCCCATCCAAGGCGCTGATCCACGTGGCCGAGCAGTTCCACCAGACCAGCCGGTATGCTGACAGCTCGGCACTGGGTATCAGCGTCTCGACACCGCATCTGAACATTGCCCGCAGCGTCGAATGGAAGGACGGCATCGTCGACCGCCTCACCAGCGGTGTGGCTGCCTTGCTGAAGAAACATGGGGTGAAGGTGCTCCATGGCTGGGCGAAGATCCTCGACGGCAAGAACGTCGAGGTCGACGGCCAGCGCATCCAGTGCGAACACCTGTTGTTGGCGACCGGCTCGAGCAGTGTCGAGTTGCCGATGCTGCCGCTGGGCGGGCCGGTGATTTCCTCTACCGAGGCCCTGGCACCGAAAAGCCTGCCGCAACACCTGGTGGTGGTTGGCGGCGGCTATATCGGCCTGGAGCTGGGCATCGCCTACCGCAAGCTCGGTGCTCGTGTGAGCGTGGTAGAGGCGCGTGATCGCATCCTGCCCACCTACGACGCCGAGCTGACCGCACCGGTGGCCGAGTCGCTGAAAAAACTCGGCATCGCACTGCACTTGGGACACAGCGTCGAAGGCTATGAACATGGCTGCCTGTCGGCACGCGACGGTGCAGGCCAACAGCTGCGCCTGGAAGCCGATCAGGTACTGGTCGCCGTTGGCCGTCGACCACGCACTCAGGGCTTCGGCCTGGAGAGCCTGGCGCTGAAGATGAACGGTGCGGCGATCGCCATCGACGAGCGCTGCCAGACCAGCATGCGCAACGTCTGGGCGATCGGCGACGTGGCCGGCGAACCGATGCTCGCACATCGGGCGATGGCCCAGGGCGAGATGGTCGCCGAACTTATCGCCGGCAAGACCCGCCGCTTCGAGCCCACCGCGATTGCTGCGGTGTGCTTCACCGATCCGGAAGTGGTGGTGGCTGGCAAGACGCCTGAGCAGGCCAGCGCCGAAGGCCTGGACTGCATCGTTGCGCAGTTCCCCTTCGCGGCCAACGGGCGAGCCATGAGCCTTGAGTCGAAAAGCGGGTTCGTGCGCGTGGTTGCACGTCGCGACAACCATCTGATCCTCGGTTGGCAAGCCGTCGGGGTGGCGGTTTCCGAACTGTCCACAGCCTTCGCCCAATCGTTGGAAATGGGCGCGCGGCTGGAAGACGTGGCCGGCACCATCCATGCCCACCCGACCTTGGGCGAGGCCGTGCAGGAAGCGGCATTGCGAGCTTTGGGGCATGCCTTGCATATCTGATCAGCACTGAAGCGGCGTTGGCCGTTTTGACCCGCAGCGCCTTGGGGTGCTGCGGGTCTTTTTTTGCAACAGCGGCTGTTGCCGATACCGGCAATGCGCTTCCTCCGATGGGCAATCCGCTGCCCAGGTGATACCTGTTGCTCGGCTACAACCCCCGCCACGCTTGGCTTGAGCCAAATGGCACAGGTTTTGCCCCTTGCACAACGCGATTACCATCCAAGGAGGAAACACATGATGATCAGCCTCAACGGGCTGGGCTGGCAGACTGCATTGCAGCAGCCAAGCCGGGTCAACCATGACGCTGTGCAGGCCGATTTCATGCCGCAGCGTCAGGCAATGACCACCAGCAACACAGCAGCGCAGCAGAACAATCAAGGCAGTACCTCGCAGCAAGATGCCGAAGACGCTCGTCAGGAAGCTTTCGCCAAGCTCAAGGTGGCCCTGCAGAACCCTGACATTGGCGCACGTCAGCAGGCCAGTTCGTCGAAACCTGCAGCCAGCAATGCGCTGCAGGAGTTCCGCGACTACATGTCCAAGTCGCCAGCGGAAAAGATCAAGGAGAAGATCCTGCAGGAGCTCGGCATGACCGAGGAGGACTACAACGCCCTGCCTCCCGAGAAGAAACAGAAGATCGACGAGCAGATCGCCCAACGCATGAAGGAAGACGTCGAACTCAAGACCCAGGCCAAGCTGCAACAACAGGCTGAACGCGCAGCAGCCAACACGGCCGACATGGCCCAGGGGAGTGAGGCCAGCAAGCAGCAGGAAGACAAGGAAAAGGCGCAGTCCGTCTGAGTGGCATGACCGCGATGGCCGGTGCAACGCTGGCCATTACGGCAGGCTGCTGCGCAGGCAAAAACGCCTGCAGCCGAATCATCGGATAGCAGTGGCAAGCGGGAGCGAGGGAAAGGCGAGAAAGGAAGGATGTGTCCCCTGCTGGAATCGAACCAGCATCTAGCCCTTAGGAGGGGCTTGTTCTATCCGTTGAACTAAGGGGACATCACGGCGCGCATTCTACGCAAATTCAGTGGGTTGGAGAAGCCACCCGACGCGGCGCAGGCTGTCGGCGGCGAGCATGGTAACCAGCGCTCGACCGTTTGTCATGCCCAATACTGGCATTTCCATGTAGTCCCTTTCCGCGATTTCTCAGCGCCTCCAAGCTGCGCGGCGATTCAATTGCATATTAATGGCATCGCCAGGGAATTTTTTGCGCAGGCGCGGTCAAAACGTCAACGTCGGGCGCTTCGGCCTGATGGGGAACGCTTGCGTCATGTTGCATAGCCACTATGCTCAAGGATAGGGAAATCTTGCGGGTTTGATGATTTTCCCCAGGTCTTGTCGAACTTTACAAGATTTTGACAGCAAAGGCCTGACAACAGGGCGAGATGGGAAAGAGTAAAACTTTTCAAACCAGTACTCATTTCTGATAATTGGTACTGGCATAAAGCCTTTACCCGGATCACTATTTGTCACAGAATTGACGCCAAGGAAACGGCGACCATGAGGCAAGATGAGCATCCAAAATCACATCACGGTTGAACATTTTGTCGTCGCGACGGTCGAACCCACTACCGTGCGGCCAATTTGAGAACCGCTTCCCCTGAACCAGAACAACCGGTCAATTTATATGCGCCCAATGAAACAGGCTATCTACTCCAGCCGCACCGCTGACAAGTTCGTCGTCCGCCTGCCTGACGGGATGCGTGAGCGCATTGCCGAGGTAGCGCGCAACCATCACCGCAGCATGAACTCCGAGATCATCGCCCGCCTGGAGCAAAGTCTCATCCAGGAAGGTGCACTGGGCGACGAGCTGAGCATGCGCCTGGACAGCCCTGAGCTGTCCCTGCACGAACGCGAATTGCTGCAACGCTTCCGTCAACTTACCCACCGCCAGCAGAACGCGCTGGTCGCCCTCATCGCTCACGATGTGGAAATGGCTGCCGACGCCTCCTGAGGTTTCCAACGCCCACGAAAAAAGCCAGCGCAAGCTGGCTTTTTTCGTTTGAGCTGAATCAGCCCGCCCGGAGGGCTACCCCTGCCCGTCAGAGCAGGAACAGTGTCGCCAGACCGAGGAAGATGAAGAAGCCGCCACTGTCGGTTACGGCAGTGATCATCACGCTCGAACCCATCGCCGGGTCGCGCCCCAGGCGCACCAGTGTCATGGGGATCAATACCCCCATCAACGCCGCCAGCAGCAGGTTCAGGGTCATTGCCGCAGTCATCACCACACCCAGCGACCAACTGCCATAGAGCAGGAACGCCACTACCCCGATCACCCCGCCCCAGATCAGACCGTTGATCAGCGATACCGCCAGCTCCTTGCGCATCAGACGACGGGTGTTGCCCGGCGATACCTGGTCCAGCGCCATGGCGCGCACGATCATGGTGATGGTCTGGTTACCCGAGTTACCACCGATACCGGCGACGATAGGCATCAGCGCCGCAAGGGCTACCAGCTTTTCGATCGACCCTTCGAACAGTCCGATCACCCGCGAGGCAACGAACGCGGTGATCAGGTTGATGGCCAGCCATGCCCAGCGGTTGCGCAGCGAACGCCAGACCGAGGCGAAGATATCTTCTTCCTCGCGCAGGCCGGCCATGTTGAGCACTTCGCTTTCGCTCTCTTCACGAATCAGGTCAACCATCTCGTCGATGGTCAGACGGCCGATAAGGCGATTGCTCTTGTCGACCACCGGTGCAGAAACCAGGTCATAACGTTCGAATGCTTGCGCAGCATCGTAGGCATCTTCCTCGGGCGTGAAGCTGACAGGGTCGGTCGCCATGACCTCCGCCACCTTCTTGTCCGGGTCGTTGACCAGCAGACGCTTGATCGGCAGCACACCCTTCAGAATGCCGTCGTAATCGACCACGAACAGCTTGTCGGTGTGCCCCGGCAGCTCCTTGAGCCGACGCAGGTAACGCAGTACCACTTCCAGGCTGACGTCTTCGCGGATGGTGACCATCTCGAAGTCCATCAGCGCACCGACCTGCTCCTCGTCGTAGCTCAGGGCCGAACGCACGCGCTCACGCTGCTGGGCATCGAGGCTTTCCATCAGCTCATGGACAACGTCACGCGGCAGCTCAGGCGCCAGGTCAGCGAGTTCGTCTGCGTCCATTTCCTTTGCCGCAGCCAGCAGCTCGTGATCGTCCATGTCGGCGATCAACGTCTGACGTACGGCGTCGGAAACTTCGAGAAGGATGTCGCCGTCACGATCCGAGCGCACCAGCTGCCAGACCGTCAGACGATCTTCCAGGGGCAAGGCTTCGAGAATATAGGCGATGTCGGCGGGGTGCAGATCATCGAGCTTGCGCTGCAGCTCGACCAGGTTCTGGCGGTGGACGAGGTTTTCCACCAGGTCGTTGTGCTGACCTTCCTGACGATGAGTCAGGTCCTCAACGACGCGCTGGCGCTGCAGTAGCTCGATCACCTGGGCGAGGCGATCCTGCAGGCTCTCTTGGACTTTCTTTACTTCGACTTCGGTCATAGGCGAACTCCACTCCCAGCAGCGGAGCACGCCGGGAGAATCAATCGGTCAGATCTGGCTTGATAAAGCGGATTAAGGGGTAACTACTGGGTAAGTCCATGGTGGTATTCCACAAGCCCCGGCGGGGCTGACGGGCGCAATCATACACTGCTCAAGCTGTCTGATCGCTTAAATTTTTGGCTGGAACAATCGTTTGCGCGATAAAGCTGTGACAACGCTCGAAGCCAACAGTGCGACGGCGCACAACAGCGAAAAAGCACATCGATGTGCAGCAGGGGTTTATATGGAGTCTAGCCGCGTTGCACTGACAGATTCGTGAACGGCAGAAAAGAAAAAGCCCGCTACAGGAGCGGGCTTTTTGGTGTGGCGGACTCAGGAGGATTCGAACCTCCGACCGCTCGGTTCGTAGCCGAG
>NZ_JACVTY010000040.1:0-43977 GCF_016624805.1 Pseudomonas sp. S44 | reverse complement strand
ACGTACGGCGCCCCCCGGGGGGGGGGCGGGGGGGGGGGGCCCCCCCCGGGGGGGGGGGGGGCGCCCCCCGCGATAGGGCTGGCCCAATCAATCGATATTCCGGGGCAGGAACAAGGTCACCCTCAACCCACCCTCACGCAGGTTCAACAAACTCACCTCCCCACCATGGCTGTGGGCGATGTTACGCGCAATCCCCAGCCCCAGCCCATACCCCTGCTGCTGCCCCGCCAGGCGGAAATGCGGCTCGAACACCTGCTCCAGGCGCTGCTCCGGCACGCCGGGGCCCTGGTCGTCGACTTGCAGCACGAAGGCCTCTGCGTTGTCGATGATGCGCAGGTGCGCACGCTCGCCGTACTTGATGGCGTTGTCGATCAGGTTGCCGATGCAGCGCCGCAACGCCAGCGGCTTGCCCGGATAAGACGCCAGCACACGCCCTTCGACCGTGATTCGACCATCACGCAGGTAGGGTTCGACGAGGATTTCCAGCACCTGGTTGAGGTCGATCGGTTCGATGTTCTCGTGGATGTCGGTATCTTTCACGCACTGCAAAGCGCCCTTGACCAGCAGCTCCAGCTCGTCGAGATCGCGGCTGAACTTGGCTTGCAGGTGCTCGTCTTCGAGCAGTTCCACCCGCAGGCGCAGGCGGGTGATCGGCGTGCGCAGGTCGTGGGAGATGGCGCTGAACAGCTGCGAGCGTTCGGTCAGGTAGCGGCTGATACGCTCACGCATGGCATTGAACGCGCGCCCTACCTCGACCACCTCGCTGCCGCCACCTTCGGCCACCGGCGGCACGTCGGCCCCCAGTGACATCTCCCGCGCTGCCCGCGCCAGGCGCTTGAGCGGCCAGCTCTGCCAGTGCACCAGCAAGCCGATGAACAACAGCAGCAACAGGGTGGTCAGGGCGATGAAGCCGATCTGCTGGCGCGGCAGACGCTCGGGTTCAAGACCGGTATAGGGCTCGGGCAGCAGCGAGGCGATGTACAGCCACTCGCCTTCGTCCAGGCGGATCTGGGTGACCAGCACCGGCGGATTGAGCGGTTCGAGGGTCAACGCGTAGTGGGCCCAGGAACGTGGCAGCTCGTCGAGCTTCAGGCCGCTGTTGAAGATGCGCAGGTCGTCGGGGCTGACGAACTCGACGGAGATTTCCATCTGCTGGCCCAGGCGTTCGTGCAGCACCTGCTGGAACACCTCGATCACCGCTTGCTTGCGCGGGGTGATGGGCAGCACCGGCATGTCCAGCGGCTTTTCGTTGAGCGAGACGAAAAAGCGCGTACCGCCCATGCTGCGCAGCTGGTCGAGCACCATCGGCCGGTAGGCCACCGGCAGGGAGCGGAAGTAGCTGACGCTGGCGCTCATCGAGTGCGCAAGGCTGCTGGCGCTGGCGCGCAGGCCCTGCAACTGGCTGGCCCGCAGCTGGGCGACCCAGATCACGCTCGACAGCCCCTGGGCGATCAGCACCACCAGCAAGGTGAGCAGCAGCATGCGCCCGAGCAACGAGCGCGGCAGCAGGCGCCAGCGGCGCTCGACAGCCTGCTCAGCCGGCACAGCTGACATTCGCGGCAAGCAGGTAGCCGCTGCCGCGCACGGTGCGGATCAGCCGCGGCGGCTTGTCGGTGTCCCGCAGGCGCTGGCGCAGGCGGCTCACCGCCATGTCGACGATGCGGTCCAGCGGCATCGGCTCACGCCCGCGGGTGGCATTGCCAATGGTGTCGCGGTCGAGGATCTGCTGGGGATGGTCGAGAAACAGCTTGAGCAGGGCGAAGTCGGCACCGGAGAGAATCACTTCTTCGCCATCGCGGTGGAACAGACGATGGCTGACCGTATCCAGGCGCCAGTCTTCGAAGGTAAGCACCGCGCTGGCAGGGGTGGCCGTGGTGAAGTCGCAGCGACGCAGCAGGGCCTTGATTCGCGCCTGCAGTTCGCGCGGGCTGAAAGGTTTGCCCAGGTAATCGTCGGCGCCCAGTTCCAGGCCGATGACACGGTCGGCTTCATCGGAGCTGGCGGTGAGCATGATGATCGGCACCCGCGACTGACGCGGATGCTGACGCACCCAGCGACACAGGCTGAAGCCGTCCTCGTCGGGCAGCATCACGTCGAGGATCACCAGGTCGTAGTTGCCGGCATCCAGCGCGCGGCGAAAGCCCTGGCCGTCGGGTTCGGCATGGACCTGGAGGCCGGAGCGGCTGAGGTAGGTCTGCAGCAACTCGCGAATGTCCTGATCGTCGTCGACCATCAGGATGGTTTTACCGGCAGTGCTCACAATGAATTCCCTTTGGTCGTTACAGGTCTTGATGCCTGTTGTGGCGACATTCTATCGGTGTCGAGGCCATTCGCGGGCAAGCCCGCTCCCACAGTGCCTTGTGGAAACGGGCTTGTCCGCGAATGGCAGCACAACCGACCTTCAGTGGTCCAGCATCTGCTGCAAGGCCACACCGGCTCCAAGCAACCCGGAAAACTCCGCCGTCACCAGCCACACCGGCACACCCGGGAAGTAGCCGCTCATGCAGCCCTTGTCGGCAAAGCTTGCCGCGAACCCGCTGCGCAGGAACAGCTCGGCGAAGCGCGGCACCACACCGCCAACAATATAGACCCCGCCGCGCGCGCCCAGGGTCAGCACATTGTTACCCGCTACACGCCCGAGAAAGCGTGAAAACTGTTCGATCACCGCCAGGGCCTGCGGTTCGCCGCCCAGCGCAGCATCGGTGATCTGCGCAGGGGTCTTGTGACGGGGTGTAGCGCCATCCAGCGCACAGATCGCCTGGTACAGCCGCACCAGCCCACCACCACTGAGCACGGTCTCGGCGCTGACATGGCCGATCTGGCTGTGGATCTGCTGGTGGATCGCCGCCTCACGGGCATTGCCCACCGGCAGGTCGACGTGCCCGCCCTCGCCCGGCAGCGCCATCCAGTGCTGCTCACCGAGGCTCAGCAAGGTGCCGACGCCAAGGCCGGTACCCGCACCGATGACCAGCGCCGGGCGCGCGGCGTCCGCCTGGCCGGGGCACACCTCGACGAACTCGCCAGGCTTGAGGCGGGTCATGCCCAGCGCCATGGCGGAAAAGTCATTGATCAGCGCCAGGCGCTCGACCTGCAGCACCTTGCAGAAGGTCGAGCGGCTCAGGCGCCAATGATTGTTGGTGAAGCGAAATTCGTCGCCATCGACAGGGCCTGCCACCGACAGGCACACGTCCGAGACGTCGCCACGTTCGAGGCCCTGGTCCTTGAGATAGGCCTCGATAGCCTGCTCGGGGCTGGAATAGTCCGCCGTCGCCAGCACCTGCACCGCGTGCAGGTCATTGTCACGCCACAGGGCAAAGCGGGCGTTGGTACCGCCGATGTCACCGACCAGCGAGGCCTTCATTTGAAACGCTCCAGGGCAGAGGTAAAGGCGCTGGCGCCCTGCTCTGCCGGGCTGAACGCGACGCGCATGAAGCCGAACAGCTCGCGCCCGCACCCCAGGTCATTACCCTGGGGTGCATCAGGCTGATCGCGACTGGCCAGTTCCTCGGCCGACACCATCAGTTGCAGCGTGCCTTCGACACCGTCGACGCGCACGATATCACCATCGCGCACCCGTGCCAGCGGGCCGCCGTCATAGGCTTCGGGGCACACGTGGATCGCCGCCGGGATCTTGCCCGAAGCACCGGACATGCGTCCGTCGGTGACCAGCGCGACCTTGTAGCCGCGGTCCTGCAGCACACCGAGGAACGGCGTGAGCTTGTGCAGCTCGGGCATGCCGTTGCAGCGCGGGCCCTGGAAGCGCACCACGGCGACGAAATCGCGCTCCAACTCGCCAGCCTTGAAGGCATCGGCCAGCGACTGCTGATCGTGGAAGACTCGCGCCGGAGCCTCGACCACCTGATGTTCCGGCGCCACGGCAGAGACTTTCATCACCCCGCGCCCCAGGTTGCCTTCCATCACCCGCAACCCGCCCTCGGCCGAGAATGGCCGGGCGACCGGGCGCAGGATGCTTTCGTCCAGGCTGTGCTGCGGCCCTTCGCGCCACACCAGCTTGCCGTCGTCGAGGAACGGTTCCTGGGTGTAGCGGCGCAGACCTTGGCCGGCCACGGTATTGACGTCCTCGTGCAGCAGCCCGGCGTCGAGCAGTTCGCGGATCAGGAAGCTCATGCCGCCTGCGGCCTGGAAGTGGTTGATGTCGGCCTTGCCGTTGGGATAGACGTGAGACAGCGTCGGCACCACCTCGGAGAGGTCGGCCATGTCCTGCCAGGTCAGCTGGATCCCGGCAGCCTGGGCAATCGCCGGGATATGCAGGGTGTGGTTGGTCGAGCCGCCGGTGGCGTGCAGGGCAACGATGGAGTTGACCAGCGCCTTCTCGTCGACGATCTCGCCCAACGGCATGAAGCTGCCGCTGGCCTTGGTCATGCGCGTGACCTGCTGCGCCGCCTCGGCGGTCAGCGCATCGCGCAATGGGGTGTAGGGGTTGACGAACGAGGCGCCCGGCAGGTGCAGGCCCATGACTTCCATCACCAGCTGGTTGGTGTTGGCGGTGCCGTAGAAGGTGCAGGTGCCGGGGCTGTGGTAGGACTTCATCTCCGACTCCAGCAACTCCTCGCGGCTGGCCTTGCCCTCGGCGTAGCGCTGGCGCACGTCGGCCTTTTCCTTGTTGGAGATGCCCGAAGGCATCGGCCCGCCAGGCACGAAGATGGTCGGCAGGTGGCCGAAGCGCAACGCACCCATCATCAGGCCGGGCACGATCTTGTCGCAGATGCCCAGCATCAGCGCGGCATCGAACATGTTGTGCGACAGGGCGATGGCCGTGGACATGGCGATCACTTCGCGGCTGGCGATCGCCAGCTCCATGCCAGGTTCACCCTGGGTCACGCCATCGCACATGGCCGGTACGCCACCGGCGAACTGGCCGACCGAGCCGATATCGCGCAGCGCCTGTTTGATCTGTTCGGGGAAGTGCTGGTACGGCTGGTGCGCCGAGAGCATGTCGTTGTAGGCAGAGACGATGGCCACGTTGGCAGCGTTCATCATCCGCAGGCTGTGCTTGTCCTGGCTGCCGCAACCGGCCACGCCGTGGGCGAAGTTGGCGCACTGCAGGCTGGCGCGCATCGGGCCGTCGCTGGCCGCGCCGCGAATGAGCTCAAGGTAGCGTTCACGGGTGGCACGGCTGCGTTCGGTCAGCCTTGCGGTGACCTCAAGGATGCGCGGATGCATGTACTGGACTCCAGGCTATGTGTAAGGGCGACCTGAACCGGCATTTCCACTCCAAACGATTGCGACCTAGGCTCAAGGCAGGGGCCGGAAAGGTCGTTGGCGTGGAAGGCTCGATCACTCGTTGTAGGTTTACCAAAATATTGCCACTAAAAATGCTTGTTTTCTATCTTGGAGTGAATAATCTTGTAATTCCAATAACAAAACCGTTTCAGTGAAGCCTCATCCCATTTTGTGCCACAGGCTTCACCCGAACTGCCAGAGGTAATGCCAATGACCCTTCGCATCGCGATCAACGGATTCGGCCGCATCGGACGCAACGTCCTGCGCGCACTCTATACCCAAGGCTACCGCCAGGACCTGCAGGTCGTCGCCATCAACGACCTGGGCGACAGCGCGATGAATGCCCACCTGCTCAAGTACGACAGCGTACATGGCACCTTCGATGCCACCGTCGAGGCCGATCATGAAAGCCTGACGGTCAACGGCGATCGCATCGCCGTCAGCGCCATCCGCAACCCCGCCGAACTGCCCTGGAAAGCCGAAGCCATCGATGTGGTGTTCGAATGCACCGGGCTGTTCACCGACCGCGCCAAGGCGGCGGCCCATATCACCGCTGGCGCCGGCAAGGTGATCATCTCGGCGCCGGCCAAGGGCGCCGATGCTACCGTGGTGTATGGCGTCAACCACGACGTGCTGCGCGCCTCGCACCAAGTCATCTCCAACGCCTCGTGCACCACCAATTGCCTGGCGCCGATCGCCCAGGTGCTGCAGCGTGAGTTCGGCATCGAGCAGGGGCTGATGACCACCATCCACGCCTACACCAACGACCAGGTGCTGACCGACGTCTACCACAGCGACCCCTACCGGGCCCGCTCGGCCACCCAATCGATGATCCCGAGCAAGACTGGCGCCGCCGAAGCCGTGGGCCTGGTGCTGCCGGAACTGGCCGGCAAGCTCACCGGCATGGCGGTACGGGTGCCGGTGATCAACGTGTCGCTGGTCGACCTGACCGTCAACCTCAAGCGCGAAGCCAGTGCCGACGAGGTCAACCGCTTGTTCCTCGAAGCCAGCCGCCATTCGCGCGTGCTCGGCTACAACAGCCTGCCGCTGGTCTCGTGCGACTTCAACCACAACCCGCTGTCGTCGATCTTCGATGCCAACCACACCCGCGCCAACGGCCGCATGCTCAAGGTGCTGGCCTGGTACGACAACGAGTGGGGCTTCTCCAACCGCATGCTGGACAACTGCCTGGCGCTGTTCCGGGCAGAATGAAAAGGCCTTGGGGCTGCCTGGCGGCCCCACCTTTACCCCTTCATGACATTTCTCTGCTTGACCTGACGCATGGATGATAAGCATTATCATTCACCCCTCATCGGCCAGGTTTCCCCGTGAGTCAGTCCCGGTTCAACTCTGTCTTCCTCACCCAGCGCCTCACCCTGCTGCGCACCTTGCAGCGCATGGTCGGCAACCCCAGCACGGCGGAAGACCTGCTGCAGGAAACCTACCTGCGGGTTACCCGTGCGCTGGGCGAGCGACCTATCGAACACCTCGAACCCTTCGTGTTCCAGACCGCCCGCAACCTTGCCCTCGACCACTTGCGCGCGCGCCGCGTGCAGTCACGCACACTGGTCGACGACGTGCCCGAGCAAGTGCTGCACAATGTCGCCGCACCGCTGGGCAACAGCGAGGATGCGGTGCATGCCGAGCAACTGCTCAAGCGCCTGAGCGTCAGCCTCGGCCAGCTCACCGCACGCCAGCAGCGCATCTTCATCCTCAGCCGCCTGCACGGTGCCAGCTACCTGGAAATCGCCGAGCAATTGCAAGTCTCGGCCAGCACCGTACAGAAAGAACTGAAGCTGATCATGGCGATCTGCATGGGTGTAGCCGATCGCCTCAAGTGAGCGACCGCTCGCCACCTGGGCAGGTGCTGGCTCTTGCCATGCCTGTCCACAGCGCCGATCATCTGCAAAAAACGCCATGCAAGGATCCCCCGTGAGCAACCCTGCCCCTCGCCCATCGCCCGCCGAGCCAGATGCCCGCGCCCGTGCCATGGACGAAGCGCAGGACTGGTTGATCCGCCTGCAATGCCCCACCGAGCAGGACACCCAGGACTTCGAAGCCTGGCTGGGCGCTGCCGAACAGAACGCCGAAGCCTATGTCGAAGCCGAGGCGCTGTGGAATGGCGCCGCCCTGCGCCATCTGGCGGGCGATCTGCACCAACAGCGCCGCACCTCGCTGCGCGGACGCCTGCGCCGCCACTGGAAACCACTGGCCACCGCAGCCGTGCTGCTGGTCGGGCTGTTCACCTTCGGCAACCTGCCGGTGCGCCTGCAGGCCGATCACTTGACGGTGGTCGGCGAACGCCAGCGCCTGCAGCTGGACGATGGCGCCAAGGTGCTGCTCAACACCAACTCGGCCTTTGCCAGCGACCAGCGCGACGGGCGCCAGGTTGCACGGCTGTTGCAGGGCGAGGCCTATTTCGAAGTGCCCGGCGGCAACCAGCCACCGCTTGAAGTCCAGGCCGGCCCCTTGCGTGCACAGGTGCGCGACACCAACTTCGCCGTACGCTACCTCGATGGCCAGGCGCAGGTACGTGTGCAGCGCGGCGACGTCGACCTGCAGGCCGCCAGCGACCAGCGCATCCGCCTGAGCGCCGGAGACAGCATCAGCGTCGGGCCAGACGGTTTCGGTCAGCGCCAGCGCGCCGACCTGCACAAGGAACTGGCCTGGATCGATGGCCGCCTGGTGTTCGAGAACTGCCCGTTGAGCCAGGTGCTCGCCGAACTGCGCCGCTACTACCCGGGCTGGATCATCAACCGCAACGACCATCTGGAACAGGTGGCCGTTACCGGCAACTACCGCCTGGACCAGCCTCTGGAGACCCTGCGAGCCCTGGCCCATATCACCTCGGCGCAGTTGCACGAATACCCGGCGGTGGTGATTCTCAACTGAGTGGCGCCGCTCCCACAGGGAGTGGGCAGACCTGAGATTTTTGAGCAAGACAGTTGCTCCCACCAATTATTTTTACGCGACTCCCATCCCACGCCCGTCTCGTTATAGCCAATGCAATTGATTCTTGTTCGAAAACAAGAACTGCACTCACCTATAACAGTTCGCGCGACAGGGAGCGCTTCCGATGTCCTCAGGTCCAACCCGCCCTTCCCCCTCTTCCCGACGCATGGGACAACTGTCCCTGCTGACCCTGGCCCTGCTGGCCAGCGGCGCCTGCAGCCTGCCGGCGCTGGCCGCAGAGCCGGCGCAGGCCGCCAGCCCGCGGATGGGCGACTATCGCTTCGCCATCGCCCAGCAGCCACTGGTCTCGGCGATCAACGCGTTCAGTGAAGTCACCGGCTGGCAGGTCGGCTTCTCCGCCGATTTGGCCGAGGGCGTGGCTTCGCCGGGCGTGCAAGGGGCACTGGCACCGGAAGCGGCACTGCAGAAACTGCTGCACGGCACAGGCCTGGGCTTTCGCAAGATCGGCAACGGCAACGTCGTGCTCGAGCGCCAGACCGCAGGCAACGCCATTGCCCTGCAACAGCTGACCGTCAGCGCCACCCGCAGCGCCCAGGACGTGAGTCAGGTACCGAGCACCGTCAGTGTGCAGACCCGCGAGCAACTGGACCGCCAGAACGTCAACGACATCAAGCAACTGGTGCGCTACGAGCCGGGTGTCTCGGTTGGCGGTGTCGGCCAGCGCAGCGGCCTGAACGGCTACAACATCCGTGGCATCGACGGAGAGCGAATCCTCACCCAGGTCGATGGCGTGTCGATCCCCGACAGCTTCTTCTACGGCCCCTACGCCCAGACCCAGCGCAACTACGTCGACCCCGAAATCGTCAAGCGCGTCGAGATCCTGCGTGGTCCGGCCTCGGTGCTGTACGGCAGCAACGCCATCGGCGGCGCGGTGAGCTACTACACCCTCGACCCGGACGACATCATCAAGCCTGGCAAGGACGTGGGCGCGCGCCTGAAGACCGGCTACAGCTCGGCCGACGAAAGCTGGCTGACCTCCGCCACCGTCGCTGGCCGCCAGGGCGACTTCGACGGCCTGCTGCACCTGAGCCAGCGCAACGGCCACGAGACCGAATCCTACGGTGGCCACGGCGGCACCGGCCTTGGCCGCACCGAAGCCAACCCGGAAGACGTGCGCACCACCAACGTACTGGCCAAGCTGGGCTGGAACTACGCCGACGACGCGCGCCTGGGCTTCACCTACGAGCACTACAAGGACGACCGCGACCAGAACATCCTCAGCGCGGTGGGCGGCCCGTTCATCCCTGGCCGTGGTGCGTCGAACATGTATCGGATGCGTGAAGGCAATGACACCGTCACCCGCGAGCGCTTCGGCATCAACCACGAATTCGGCCTCGACAGCCTGGTCGCAGACCACGTGAAGTGGAGCCTCAACTACCAGATCGCCAAGACCGACCAGCGCACCGACGAACTCTATTTCGCCTCCGGTCGCCAGGTGTTCCGTGATCGCCAGACCACCTACAAGGATCGCCAATGGGTGTTCGATGGTCAGTTCGACAAGGCCTTCAGCATCGGTGAGACCGATCACCTGCTCACCTACGGCACCACCCTCAAGCACGAAAAGGTCACCGGCTCGCGCAGCGGCACCGGCACCTGCCTGAACATCGGTGGCACCTGCCGCGCCATCGGCCAGAACAGCGTGAGCGATAGCCAGGCGCTGGTCAGCGACTTCCCGGACCCGACCATCAACACCTACAGCCTGTTCGCCCAGGACGAGATCCGCTGGAACAACTGGACCTTCCTGCCGGGTGCGCGTTACGACTACACCCGCATGGAACCGAAGATGACCGCAGAATTCCTGCGTGGCATCCAGGGCACCGGCGCAGCGCCGTCCAGCGTCGATGACGGCGACAAGAAATGGCACCGCGTCTCGCCCAAGTTCGGCGTCACCTATGCCTTCAACGACAACTACACCTGGTACGGCCAGTACGCCGAGGGTTTCCGTACCCCGACCGCAAAGGCCATGTACGGGCGCTTCGACAACCCGACCCTGGGCTACAGCGTCGAACCCAACCCCAACCTCGAGCCTGAAAAGAGCAAGAGCTACGAGACGGGCGTGCGCGGCAACTTCGAGGCCGGCAACTTCGACGTGGCGGTGTTCTACAACAAGTACCGCGACTTCATCAACGAAGACGCCGTGCAGTCGGCCAACCTGGGCTCGACCTTCCAGGCCAACAACATCAAGCACGCGACCATCAAGGGTGCCGAGTTCAAGGGCCGCCTGAACCTCGATCACTTCGGCGCGCCGCAAGGCCTCTACACCCAAGGCTCGCTGGCCTATGCCCATGGCCGCAACGACGACAATGGCCAGCCGCTGAACAGCGTCAACCCGCTGACCGCGGTGATGGGCCTGGGCTACGAGCAGCAGAACTACGGCGGCCTGCTCAGCTGGACACTGGTCAAGCGCAAGACCCGCGTCGACGACAGCACCTTCTTCGCCCCGGATGGCGCCAGCTCGCAGTTCCGCACGCCGGGCTACGGCGTGCTCGACCTGACCGGTTTCTACAAGGTGACCGAGGATGTGACCGTCAACGCAGGCCTCTACAACCTCACCGACAAGAAGTACTGGCAGTGGGATGATGTGCGCGGCTACGACGGCCTTGGCGAGGCGGCGGTGACCCAGCCGGCCAACCTCGACCGCCTGACCATGCCGGGACGCAACTTCGCCATCAATGTGGTCTGGGATATCTGATCCCGGTACCCGCGGGGGCGGCCTTGTGCCGCTCCCGCAACCTCCTCCCGAACACAAATGCCTCCCACTCCCAGGTGAGGTTTTTTTACTGTCCTGCGTCTTCTCTTTCGTCTTGTACCTAGACAGCCCCATTTCCCAAGGATGCCCCCATGACCAGCCACACCTCCGAGCGCGCCGCCCTGCGCTCGCAACGCCTGAACCAGGTCACTCACGCACCGCACACCGAGCTGGACGCTCTGGTCAAGTCGCACGCGCCGTTCGACAGCCGCGAGAGCTTCGCCCGCTTCGTCGTCGCCCAGTACCTGTTCCAGTCCGAACTGCAGGCGCTCTACACCGACCCGGCACTGATCGCCATCGTCCCTGACCTGGCCGAGCGTTGCCGGGCCGAACAGGCGCGCCTGGACCTGGCCGACCTGAACACCGAAGTACCGGCCCCGGTCGCAGGCGCCCTGGTCAAACCAAGCCTGGGCGAAGCCCTGGGCTGGATCTTCGTCTCCGAAGGCTCCAAACTGGGCGCCGCGTTCCTGATCAAGCGTGCCGTGGCCCTGGACCTGTCCGACAGCTTCGGCGCCCGTCACCTGGGCGAGCCCGCCGGTGGTCGTGCAGAGGGCTGGAAACAGTTCACGCGCATCCTCGACAGCCTGGAACTGTCGGCCGAAGAGGACGCTGCCGCCGAGCGTGGCGCAGTCGCGGCCTTCGAGCGCTTCACCGAGCTGCTCAAGCACGCCTACGCCACGGATGCGGCGCTGGCCTGAGACGCACCTGCCGGCCACCATTCGGGTGGCCGGACCGCTTTGCAGTGAGACCATGACCCGACTTGCCCGCTCCCGACTGTCCCGCCTGCTGTATGCGATCCTGGCTTATGTCAGCCTCGGGATAGGTCTGGTCGCCATCGTCATTCCCGGCCTGCCCACCACCGAGTTCATCCTCCTGGCCGCCTGGGCCGCAACCCGCAGCTCTCCGCGCCTGTCCGCCTGGCTGGAAAACCACCGGCTGTTCGGACCGATCCTGTGGAACTGGCGCAACGGCAAGGTGATCCAGCGCCGCGCCAAGGTCAGCGCGACCATCAGCATGCTGCTGTGCGCAGGGTTGATGCTCACCATGCTCGAGCACCACTGGCCAGTGTTTCTTGCCATCGCCGGCATGACCCTGGGCAACCTGTGGATCTGGTCGCGCCCCGAACAACCCACCGCGCCACTGCCCGCCCAACTGCAACGCTGAGCATTTGCATCCCAGCGCGGGATGTACTGCAATGGGATCCACCAAGGAGGATCCTGCATGCCCCAGTTGCTCGACACCATCGTCCGTGAACTTAACCTCGACCACGCCGCCCTGCGCTGGCACGGCGTTGGTGGGCTGCCCTCGACGTTTGCCGTCACCGACCTGGCCGCCGCGAGCATGGCCGCTGCCGGGCTGGCACTGGCCAGCCTGCTGCAGCGCCAGACCGACAACTGCCCGCTGGTCAGCATCGATCGGCGCCTGGCCTCGTTCTGGTTCGCCACCAGCCTGCGCCCACATGGCTGGCAGCCCCCTCCCCTGTGGGACGCCGTCGCCGGTGACTATCCCACCCGCGATGGCTGGATTCGCCTGCACACCAACGCCCCCCATCATCGTCAGGCCGCACTCGGCGTGCTGGGTAGCCCCGCCGATCGCCAGGCGGTCGCGGCCCAGGTCCTGCGCTGGGACGGTGAGGCGCTGGAAAGCGCCGTGGTCGAAGCCGGAGGCTGTGCGGCGAAGATGCGCAGTTGGGCGCAATGGTGCGAACACCCGCAGGGGCAGGCAGTGAACAAGGAGCCCTTGGTGCTGCGCGAGCAGTTCGACGCGGCAGCGCCATTGGCCTGGCAAGGCTGTGAAACACGTCCGCTGGCCGGTATCAAGGTGCTGGATCTGACGCGTATCCTCGCTGGCCCCACCGCCAGCCGCTTGCTGGCCGCCTTCGGCGCCGAAGTGCTGCGCATCGACCCATTCGGTTGGGATGAGCCGGCGGTGGTCGCCGAAGTCACCCTGGGCAAGCGCTGTGCGCGCCTGGATTTGCGTGCGACGCCTGACCGCGAGGTGTTCGAACGGCTGCTGGGGGAGGCCGACATTCTCCTGCATGGCTATCGCGCCGATGCACTGGAGCATCTGGGTTTTGGCGCGCAGCACAGGCGCCAGCTCAACCCAGGCCTGATCGATGTAAGCCTCAACGCCTACGGCTGGAGCGGCCCCTGGCAAGCACGCCGCGGCTTCGACAGCCTGGTGCAGATGAGCAGCGGCATCGCCCGCGAAGGCATGCGCTGGCAACAAACGGACAGACCTGTACCTTTGCCAGTGCAGGCGCTCGACCATGCAACCGGGTACCTGATGGCAGCCGAAGCGATCCGCGGGCTGGAGCAGCGCCTGGCTCATGGCGCCGGTTACCGGGCACGGCTGTCCTTGGCTCGCACCGCCAAGCTGTTGGTGGAGCATGGAACGATGGCGGATGACTTGCCCCTGGCAGCAGAAACGCCGGAGGATCTCGACCCGCATCTGGAGCAGACGCCCTGGGGGCCCGCGCAAAGGATCAAGGGGCCGTTGAAGGTGGGGCAGGCGTCGATGCACTGGGCACGTGGGGCTTGCGAGCTGGGTTCGGCTCAAGCGCGTTGGTGACGGTTGTGGCCTCATCGCTGCGACTTGTCGCGCGATGAGGTCGCAACAACCGCCACCCACTTACAAACTCAGCGCCCCCGAGTACAGCGCATAAGCCGCTACCCCTGCGCCCACCAGTACCGCCGCGAATATCAGCTTCTCCCAATGGCTGAACAATGCCTGCCCCTGCTCGTGCCTGGCCCGGGCGAACAGGATCACTCCCGGGGCATAGAGCAGGGCCGACAGCAACAGGTACTTGAGCCCCCCGGCATACAGCAGCCACACCGCATACAACAGCGCCAGCAGCGCCACGGCCAGATCCTTGCGCCGCAGCCCCGCCTGCCCGGCATAGCTATCGCCCCGCCAGGCCAGCAGCACGGCATAGGCCGCCGACCAGAAGTACGGCACCAGGATCATCGACGACGCCAGGTAGATCAGGCTGGTATAGGTGCCGGCCGAGAACAGGGTGATCAGCAGGAACCCCTGGATCATGCTGTTGGTCAGCCACAGTGCATTGGCCGGCACATGATTGGCATTTTCCCTGGCCAGAAAACGCGGCATGGTCTTGTCGCGAGCGGTGGCGAAGAGAATCTCGGCACACAGCAAGGCCCATGACAGCAGCGCCCCAAGCAACGAAACCGCCAACCCGATACTGATCAGCATCGCCCCCCAGGGCCCGACGATATGTTCCAGCACCGACGCCAGCGACGGGTTCTGCAACCCCGCCAGTTCAGGCTGGGTCATCACTCCCAGCGACAGCACGTTGACCAGCACCAGTAGCGCCAGCACCCCGAGAAAGCCGATCACCGTGGCCTTGCCGACATCCGAACGGTGTAGCGCACGCCCGGAATAGACACTGGCGCCCTCGATGCCGATGAACACGAACACCGTCACCAGCATCATGTTGCGCACCTGCTCCAGGACACTGCCGAACTTCGGGTTGCCCAGGCCCCAGATATCGCGGGTGAAGATATCCGCGCGGAAGGCGAAGGCCGCGATGACGATGAAGATCAGCAGCGGTACGACCTTGGCCACCGTGGTGACCTGGTTGATGAAGGTCGCTTCCTTGATGCCACGCAGCACCAGGAAATGCACTGCCCACAGCAACAGCGAAGCGCAGCCGATGGCTATCGGCGTATTGCCCTCACCGAATACGGGAAAGTAGAAACCCAGGGTGCTGAACAACAGCACGAAATAGCCGACGTTGCCCAGCCAGGCACTGATCCAGTAGCCCCAGGCCGACGAGAAGCCCATGTAGTCGCCAAAGCCGGCCTTGGCGTAGGCGTAGACGCCCGAATCCAGGTCGGGCTTGCGGTTGGCCAGGGTCTGGAACACGAAGGCCAGCGCCAGCATGCCGACCGCAGTGATGCTCCAGCCGATCAGTACTGCGCCAACATCGGCACGGGCGGCCATGTTCTGCGGCAATGAAAAGATCCCGCCGCCGATCATCGAACCGACCACCAGGGCGATCAGCGCCCCCAGGCGAAGCTTATGTCCCGGTTCGCCCATCTGCAGCTCCCTTACGCCTGTCGCCTGTATGAAACATAACGGCCATTACATATAAATGTTACAGCTTGTTTATTAATCAACGCCATTAAAGCTATAGCACTCATAACGCATTTGTCTATATGACAACGGCCGTCAATACGGACATTGTCGAGCAACTCGCAAATTCGCGACGCCCTGTCGAATGACACGTGAAAAATTTGCGAAACCGCTAAAAACGACTAGCTTCAGATTTCGCGAGCCAAACAGAGCGTTTGCTCTAGAAGTACATGGAGGTGCCAGCGCACAAGGCTTGCAGCAAAGCCGTCGGCACTCTCCAGGAGACCCGAGCAAGAATTTTCTCACGCTGTTGCGCCATGAACTGATCCACATCAGCGAATGACTACAGCGCCGGATTTATTCTGTCGTCAACTTTCTCCTGGCATGGAGTTGTTAAATGTCTGATTCTCCCGGAAAACTTAAACTCGGCGCATTAGTTGCACTTGTCGTGGGCTCGATGATTGGTGGCGGGATCTTCTCCCTGCCGCAAAACATGGCCGCCAGCGCAGGCGTCGGTGCCGTGCTGATCGGCTGGGCCATCACCGCCGTCGGCATGCTCACCCTGGCCTTCGTATTCCAGACCCTGGCCAACCGCAAACCCGACCTCGATGGTGGCGTGTACGCCTATGCCAAGGCCGGCTTTGGCGACTACATGGGCTTCTCGTCAGCCTGGGGCTACTGGATCAGTGCCTGGCTGGGCAACGTCGGCTACTTCGTCCTGCTGTTCAGCACCCTGGGGTACTTCTTCCCGGTCTTCGGTGAAGGCAATACCCCGGCGGCAGTGATCGGCGCATCGCTGCTGCTGTGGGGTGTGCACTTCCTGGTCCTGCGCGGCATCAAGGAGGCGGCGTTCATCAACCTGGTCACCACCGTGGCCAAAGTCGTGCCACTGGCGCTGTTCGCACTGATCTGCCTGTTCGCCTTCAAACTCGATGTGTTCACCGCCGACATCTGGGGCCTGGGCTCGCCCGACCTCGGCAGCGTGATGGATCAGGTGCGCAACATGATGCTGGTCACCGTGTGGGTGTTCATCGGCATCGAGGGCGCAAGCATCTTCTCCTCGCGGGCGGAAAAACGCTCCGACGTGGGCAAGGCCACGGTCATCGGTTTCATCACCGTGCTGCTGTTCCTGGTGCTGGTCAACGTGCTGTCGATGGGCGTGATGACCCAGCCGGAGCTGGCCAAGCTGCAGAACCCGTCGATGGCCGCGGTGCTGGAGCATGTGGTCGGTCACTGGGGCGCGGTGCTGATCAGCGTCGGCCTGATCATCTCGCTGCTGGGGGCACTGCTGTCATGGGTGCTGCTGTGCGCAGAGATCATGTTCGCCGCCGCCAAGGACCACACCATGCCCGAGTTCCTGCGCCGCGAGAACGCCAACCAGGTGCCGGCCAACGCCCTGTGGCTGACCAATGCCATGGTGCAGATCTTCCTGGTCATCACCCTGTTCTCCAACAGCACCTACCTGTCGCTGATCTACCTCGCCACCTCGATGATCCTGGTGCCCTACCTGTGGTCGGCGGCCTACGCAGTACTGCTGGCGGTGCGCAGCGAAACCTACGAACAGGCCCTCGCCGAACGCAAGAAGGACCTGATCATCGGCGGTATCGCCCTGTTGTACGCGATCTGGCTGCTGTATGCCGGAGGCGTGAAGTACCTGCTGCTGTCGGCCCTGCTCTACGCCCCTGGCGCGATCCTGTTCGCCAAGGCCAAGCGCGAGGTCGGCCAACCGATTTTCACCAACGTGGAAAAACTGATCTTCGCCGCTGTGATCGTCGGCGCCCTGGTGGCGGCCTACGGGCTGTACGACGGCTTCCTGACCCTTTGACCACGTCTTCGTATGATTGGAGGAATCATCATGTCCACGGAAAAACAGAAATACGGCGTGCACTCCGAAGCCGGCAAGCTACGCAAGGTGATGGTCTGCGCCCCGGGACTGGCGCACAAGCGACTGACCCCCAGCAACTGCGATGAACTGCTCTTCGACGATGTGATCTGGGTCGACCAGGCCAAGCGTGACCATTTCGACTTCGTCACCAAGATGCGCGAGCGCGGCGTCGATGTGCTGGAAATGCACAACCTGCTGACCGACATCGTGCAGAACAAGGAGGCCCTGGCGTGGATTCTCGATCGCAAGATCACCCCCAATACCGTCGGCGTTGGCCTGACCAATGAAGTGCGCAGCTGGCTCGAAGGCCTCGATCCGCGCCACCTGGCCGAGTTCCTGATCGGCGGCGTGGCCGGCCAGGACCTGCCGCAGAGCGAAGGCGCCGATGTGGTGAAGATGTACAACGACTACCTCGGCCACTCCAGCTTCATCCTGCCGCCCCTGCCCAACACCCAGTTCACCCGCGACACCACCTGCTGGATCTACGGCGGCGTCACGCTGAACCCGATGTACTGGCCGGCACGACGCCAGGAAACCTTGCTGACCACTGCCGTGTACAAGTTCCACAAGGAATTCACCGGCGCCGACTTCCAGGTCTGGTACGGCGACCCTGACAAGGAGCACGGCAGCGCCACCCTGGAAGGCGGCGACGTCATGCCGATCGGCAAGGGCATCGTGCTCATCGGCATGGGCGAGCGCACCTCGCGCCAGGCCATCGGCCAACTGGCGCAGAACCTGTTCGCCAAGGGCGCAGTGGAAAAGGTCATCGTCGCCGGCCTGCCCAAGTCGCGTGCCGCGATGCACCTGGACACCGTGTTCAGCTTCTGCGACCGCGACCTGGTCACGGTCTTCCCGGAAGTGGTACGCGAGATCGTCCCGTTCATCATCCGCCCCGACGAAAGCAAGCCCTACGGCATGGATGTGCGCCGTGAAAACAAGTCGTTCATCGAGGTGGTCGGCGAGCAGCTCGGGGTGAAGCTGCGCGTGGTCGAGACCGGCGGCAACAGCTTCGCCGCCGAACGCGAGCAATGGGATGACGGCAACAACGTGGTGGCCCTGGAGCCAGGCGTGGTCATCGGCTACGACCGCAACACCTACACCAACACATTGCTGCGCAAGGCCGGGATCGAGGTCATCACCATCAGCGCCGGTGAACTGGGCCGAGGCCGCGGCGGCGGCCACTGCATGACCTGCCCGATCGTGCGCGACCCTATCGACTACTAACGCCCTCGATCCGGCCCACGCTTACGAGGCGTGGGCCGGGCACTCACCGCATTCAAGGAGACACTGTCATGGCGTTCAACATCCACAATCGCAACCTGCTCAGCCTCGAGCACCACACGACCCGTGAGCTGCGCTACCTGCTGGACCTCTCCCGCGATCTCAAGCGCGCCAAGTACACCGGCACCGAGCAGCAGCACCTGAAGGGCAACAACATTGCGCTGATCTTCGAGAAGACCTCGACCCGCACCCGCTGCGCCTTCGAAGTCGCCGCCTACGACCAGGGCGCCAACGTCACCTACATCGACCCCAACTCCTCGCAGATCGGCCACAAGGAGAGCATGAAGGACACCGCCCGCGTGCTCGGGCGCATGTACGACGCCATCGAGTACCGCGGCTTCAAGCAGGAGATCGTCGAAGAACTGGCCAAGTTCGCCGGCGTGCCGGTGTTCAACGGCCTGACCGACGAATACCACCCAACCCAGATGATCGCCGACGTGCTGACCATGCGCGAACACAGCGACAAGCCGCTGCACGACATCAGCTACGCCTACCTGGGCGATGCGCGCAACAACATGGGCAACTCGCTGCTGCTGATCGGTGCCAAGCTCGGCATGGACGTGCGTATCGCCGCGCCCAAGGCGCTGTGGCCGCATGACGACCTGGTGCAGCGCTGCAAGCAGTACGCCGAGGAAAGCGGCGCGCGCATCACCCTGACCGAAGACCCGAAGGCGGCGGTCAAAGGCGTCGATTTCGTCCATACCGACGTCTGGGTGTCGATGGGAGAACCTGTGGATGCCTGGGGCGAGCGCATCGAACAACTGCTGCCCTATCAGGTGAACAAGGAACTGATGAAAGCCACCGGTAACCCGCGCAGCAAGTTCATGCACTGCCTGCCGGCGTTCCACAACTCCGAGACCAAGGTCGGCAAGCAGATCGCCGAGAAATACCCGCACCTGGCCAACGGCATCGAAGTGACCGATGACGTGTTCGAGTCGCCAGCGTGCATCGCCTTCGAGCAAGCGGAGAACCGCATGCACACGATCAAGGCGATCCTGGTATCGACCCTGGCTGATCTCTGACGGCAACCCCTGCAGGGGCGGGCTTTTGTGGGAGCGGGTTTACCCGCGAACACCGGCATAGCCGGTGCCATGCACCGCGTCGCTGGCTTCGCGGGTAAACCCGCTCCCACAGGCCTTGCCCGACCCTTGAACATTTTCTGAAGGACATTTCCCCATGCGTATCGTTGTTGCACTGGGCGGCAACGCCCTCCTGCGCCGCGGCGAGCCAATGACCGCCGACAACCAGCGCAGCAATATCCGCACTGCCACCGAGCAGATCGCCAAGATCCACCCCGGCAACGAACTGGTCATCGCCCACGGCAATGGCCCGCAGGTCGGCCTGCTGTCGCTCCAGGGCCAGGCCTACAAACCCGACGAAGCCTACCCGCTGGACGTGCTCGGTGCCGAGACCGAAGGCATGATCGGGTACATGATCGAACAGGAGCTGGGCAACCTGCTCGACTTCGAGGTGCCCTTCGCCACCCTGCTGACGCAAGTCGAGGTCGACGCCAACGACCCGGCCTTCAAGGATCCGACCAAGTTCATCGGCCCGGTCTACGCCAAGGACGAGGCCGAGCGCCTGGCCAAGGAGAAAGGCTGGGTGGTCAAGGCCGACGGCGACAAGTACCGCCGTGTGGTCGCCAGCCCCAAACCCAAGCGCATCTTCGAGATCCGCCCGATCAAGTGGCTGCTGGAAAAAAGCAGCATCGTCATCTGCGCCGGCGGCGGCGGCATCCCCACGATGTACGACGAAAACCGCAAGCTCAAAGGCATCGAGGCGGTGATCGACAAGGACCTGTGCTCGGCGCTGCTGGCCGAGCAACTGGACGCCGACCTGCTGATCATCGCCACCGATGTCGATGCCGCCTACATCGATTTCGGCAAGCCGACGCAAAAAGCCATTGCCCAGGCGCATCCTGACGAGCTGGAAAAACTCGGCTTCGCAGCGGGTTCGATGGGGCCGAAGGTGCAGGCCGCCTGCGATTTCGCCCGCCACACGGGCAAGGTCGCGGTGATCAGCTCGCTGGAAAACATCGAAGAGATCGTCAAGGGCACTGCCGGTACGCGGGTGTCGACCGCCAAGCCAGGTATCAGCTACCGTTGAGTGCAGTTGGCCGGTGCACGGCGCCGGCCATTTTCAACCTTCCGGAGGACGCCATCATGGCCCAGTACCATCCTGGTCATGTTCATATCGAGCGCACGGCGCTGAACAAGAATGACCACAGCTACGACCTCAACATCGAGTACGAAGCCACCCAGGATCCCACGGAAGGCCGCGGTATCCAGTTCCGCATGCATGGCAGCATCGAAGGCAAGTCTGTCGACGAGAAGTTCTTCCTGGCCAAGGACCAGGTACTGCCGAGCTTCCTCATGCAGTTGAGCCGCAAGGCCCAGTCGTACCTGCCGGCGCCGAAGAAATTCGAAAACCTGGGCTCGCCGCACAAGCTCTACGACCATATGTTCGAGGACATCCGCCAGAAGCTGGATGTGAAGTCCGGGGATCCGATCAAGCCTGAACACCTGGGTAATACCTGATACCGCCACCGCCGAGCAGGCCCGCTCGCACAGGCACGCTGGAATACCTGTGCAAGCGGCGGTTCGGCGCACCGACTTGCGCCGCGATTGGGCCTTCCCCCTGGCCAATGGCATACTGGCGCTCTTTCCCCCACGCCCGTTGCCCCCATGCGCATCCACGTCAGCTTCATCGACCGCGTCGGCATCACCCAGGAAGTCCTGGCCCTGCTCGGTGCCCGCAACCTCAACCTCGATGCCGTGGAGATGGTGCCACCGAACGTCTACATCGACGCTCCCACGCTCAGCCCCGCCGTGCTCGAAGAGTTGCACGACGCGCTGTTCGAGGTGCGCGGCGTGCAGTCGGTGGAAGTGGTCGATATCCTCCCCGGCCAGCGCCGCCACCTGCAACTCGACGCCCTGCTCGCGGCCATGAGCGACCCGGTGCTGGCGGTGGACAGCGCTGGCAAGGTGCTGCTGGCCAACCCGGCACTGATCGCCCTGTGCGGACGCGAATCGGCCGGTCGCTCGGTGGGCGAGCTGTTTGGCGACAGCGGGCTGCTCCAGGCCTTGCTCGACAACAACTTCCACTTGCCGATGCGCGAGATGCAGCTCAATGGCCAGAGCCTGCTGCTGGATGCAACGCCAATCACCAACGCCGGCGGCCTGCTCACCCTGTATCCGCCCAATCGCATGGGCGAACGTCTCTCGGCGCTGCACCATGATCACGCCGAAGGCTTCGATGCCCTGCTCGGCGACTCCCCGGCGATCCGCACCCTCAAGGCCCGCGCCCTACGCGTCGCCACACTCGATGCGCCCTTGCTGGTGCACGGCGAGACCGGCACCGGCAAGGAGCTGGTGGCCCGCGCCTGCCACACCATCAGCAGTCGTCACGCAGCACCTTTCCTCGCACTGAACTGCGCCGCGCTACCCGAAAGCCTGGCCGAGAGCGAACTGTTCGGCTATGCCCCGGGCGCCTTCACCGGCGCACAACGTGGCGGCAAGCCAGGGCTGATGGAACTGGCCAACCAGGGCACGGTGTTTCTCGACGAGATCGGCGAGATGTCGCCCTACCTGCAGGCCAAGCTGCTGCGCTTTCTCAGCGACGGCAGCTTTCGCCGGGTCGGTGGCGACCGTGAGGTGAAGGTGGACGTGCGTATCATCAGCGCGACCCACCGCGACCTCGAACGCATGGTCGCCGAAGGCACCTTCCGCGAAGACCTGTTCTACCGCCTGAACGTGCTCAACCTGCAGGTCCCGCCGCTGCGCGAACGCGGCCAGGACATCCTGTCGCTGGCGCACTTCTTCATGCAGCAGGCCTGCACGCAGATCCAGCGCCCTCCGTGCCGCCTGACCCCAGCCACCCATCCGGCACTGCTGGCCAACCCCTGGCCAGGCAACGTGCGCCAGTTGCAGAACGTGATCTTCCGCGCGGCGGCAATCTGCGAGAGCAACCTGGTGGATATCGGTGACCTGGATATCGCCGGTACCTCGGTGGCACGTGGCCAGGATGGCGAGGTGAGCAGCCTGGAGCAGGCAGTGGGCGACTTCGAGCGCGAGCTGCTGCAGCGCCTGTATGCGAGCTACCCTTCGACTCGGCAGCTGGCGGGAAGGCTGCAGACGTCGCATACCGCGATTGCGCAGCGGCTGCGCAAATACGGGATTCCAGGCAGAAACTAAGGCCCATCAGCGCCCGAGCAGCTCGGCATCTTCAGAATTTCCCTACGCCTCGCCCCAGGCGCGTGCCACTTAGAATGTCGGCCGTTTGACCGCACGCGTGCTCCGGGTGCCTCTTCGAAAGGCCCTGCGCACGCTCGAAAGAGTGCCCAGGAGCACCTCTTTCAAAGTGACAATGAGTAGGTTTTCAATGCTCGAGCTCGACTTCTACGGCACTCTCGTGGCCGCTTCACTGGTACTTCTACTTGGACGTTGTCTTGTCGCCCGCGTCGGATTTCTACGCACCTACAACATTCCCGAACCGGTAGCTGGCGGCCTGGTGGTCGCGCTGGTGCTACTGGCGTTGCGCGCGGTTGGCGTGCACATCCAGTTCGATACCACCCTGCAAGCGCCATTGATGCTGGCGTTCTTCGCCACAATCGGGCTGAGCGCCGATATCAGCAGCCTGAAACGAGGTGGGCGCAGCGTCGGCTTGTTCCTGCTGGTCGTCACCGGATTCCTGCTGGTGCAGAACGCCATCGGCATCAGCCTCGCCCAGCTACTGGGCCTCGATCCGCTCATGGGGCTACTGGCGGGCTCGATTTCTCTATCCGGTGGTCATGGCACCGGCGCTGCCTGGGGCTCGACCTTCAGCACTCAGTACGGACTGGCTTCGGCCAGCGAACTGGCCCTGGCCTCTGCCACCTTCGGCCTGGTGCTGGGCGGGCTGATCGGTGGCCCTGTAGCACGGTTGCTGGTCAGCCGCGTCCAGCCCCCAGGGCTGGAACCGGAAACGCCGCGCGTGCCGAAAGGCTTCGAACAGCCCAACAAGGAACGCCTGATAACCCCGTTTTCGATGATCGAAAGCCTGGCGCTGATCTCGATCAGCCTATTGACAGGCACTCTGTTGAACAGCCTGTTGCGCGGCACACCGTTCGAACTTCCGACGTTCGTCTGCGTGCTGTTCGTAGGTGTCGTGCTGAGGAACGGGCTGTCCGCCGGGGGCTTGTACCAGGTGTTCGAGCGCGAAGTTCTGGTGTTGGGCAACGTCGCGCTATCGCTGTTCCTGGCCTTGGCGCTGATGTCCCTGAAACTGTGGGACCTGGCCGCCCTGGCGCTGCCCTTCCTCATCCTGCTGGGTGTACAGACGCTGGTCATGGCACTGTTCGCGATCTTCGTCACCTTCAGGGTCATGGGGCGCAATTATGATGCAGCAGTATTGGCAGCCGGGCATTGCGGGTTCGGACTCGGCGCCACGCCCACTGCCATCGCCAACATGCAAGCCGTGACCCAGCGCTACGGCGCTTCGCAGATCGCCTTTCTCGTCGTGCCCATGGTGGGGGCGTTCTTCATCGATATCGTCAACGTCATCGTGATCAAGCTGTACCTGGCGCTGCCGTTTTTCACTGGCGCATGACCTTGAACGCTCCGTATCGATATTAATACATCGTATTGATATCGATACGGAGCGTTCTGCGTCCACATCCACAAGGGTTTGATCAGACAATCCTTTTCCCGGCATCCCAGCCTGTATTGATTTCATTCCATTGCCAGGGAAAATCTTTCTGGATAAGCAGTCAAGCCATTGAATTTCAATGCTTTTACTCACATGGCCACATTCTTGCTAAGGAAAACCCAACCTCAAGAGCGCGGACCAACCGCGCCCAACGCCCTGCTTCCCGAGGATTTCCCATGAGCGAGTTGCGTTTCACCGAAGATCACGAATGGCTGCGCGTCGAAGCTGACGGCAGCGTCACCGTAGGTATCACCGCCTATGCCCAGAACGCCCTTGGCGATGTGGTCTTCGTGCAACTGCCGGACCTGCAGCAGTATGAAAAAGGCGCCGAAGCCTCCACCGTCGAATCGGTCAAGGCTGCCAGCGGCGTGTACATGCCGCTGACCGGTGAAGTGGTCGCGGTCAACGAAGGTCTCAACGACAAACCTGAGCAGGTCAACGAAGACCCGCTGGGCGAAGGCTGGTTCTTCCGCTTCGTTCCTGCAGACATGAGCGAGGTGACCGCCCTGCTCGACCAGGATGCCTACGACCGCCTGCTCAAAGCCAACGACGACGCCTGAGGACCATGACCATGACCATCAACCTCGGCACCGCCAACGAATTCATCGCCCGTCACATCGGCCCACGCAGCACCGACGAACAGGCCATGCTGACCACCCTGGGCTTCGACTCTCTCGACGCCATGACCGCCGCCGTCATTCCCGACAGCATCAAGGGCACCAGCGTGCTCGGTGACGCCGACGGCCAGAGCGAGGCCGTTGCCCTCGCCGCCCTCAAGGCGATCGCCGGCAAGAACCAACTGTTCAAGAGCTTCATCGGCCAGGGCTACTACAACACCCACACGCCAGCGCCGATCCTGCGCAACCTTCTGGAAAACCCGGCGTGGTACACCGCCTATACCCCTTACCAGCCGGAAATCTCCCAGGGTCGCCTGGAAGCGCTGCTGAACTTCCAGACCCTGATCAGCGACCTCACCGGCCTGCCGATCGCCAACGCCTCGCTGCTCGACGAAGCCACCGCCGCTGCCGAGGCCATGACCTTCTGCAAACGCCTGTCGAAGAACAAGGGCAGCCATGCCTTCTTCGCCTCCGTGCATTGCCACCCGCAGACCCTCGATGTGCTGCGTACCCGTGCAGAGCCGCTGGGCATCGAGGTCGTGGTCGGTGACGAGCGTGAACTGGGCGATGTCAGCGCCTTCTTCGGCGCCCTGCTGCAATACCCGGCTAGCAACGGTGATGTGTTCGACTACCGCGAGCTGGTACAGCGTCTGCACGGCGCCGGTGCCCTGGTGGCCGTGGCCGCCGACCTGCTGGCCCTGACCCTGCTGACCCCTCCGGGCGAATTCGACGCCGATGTGGCCATCGGCAGTGCCCAGCGCTTCGGCGTACCGCTGGGCTTCGGCGGCCCGCACGCGGCCTACTTCGCCACCCGGGATGCGTTCAAGCGTGACATGCCGGGCCGCCTGGTCGGCGTTTCGATCGACCGCTTCGGCAAGACCGCACTGCGCCTGGCCATGCAAACCCGCGAGCAACACATCCGCCGCGAAAAGGCCACCAGCAACATCTGCACCGCGCAGGTCCTGCTGGCGAACATCGCCAGCATGTACGCCGTCTACCATGGCCCGGCGGGCCTCAAGCGCATCGCTGAACGTACCCACGCCCTCACCGCGATTCTCGCTGTGGGTCTGGCCAAGCTCGGCGCCAAGGTCGTTACCGGTGAATTCTTCGACACCCTGACGCTGGCCACCGGTGCCGCCACCGCCAACCTGCACGAGCAAGCGCGCGCCAAGGGCTTGAACCTGCGCCAGGTCGACACCGCACACCTGGGGCTGTCGCTGGACGAAACCAGCACCCAGGCAGATGTCGAGGCGCTCTGGGCATTGTTCGCCAATGGCCAGGCGCTGCCGGACTTCGCTACCCTCGCCGCCAACCACAGCCCGCGCCTGCCAGCTGCACTGGTGCGAGAATCGGCGATCCTCGAGCACCCGGTGTTCAACCGCTACCACAGCGAAACCGAACTGATGCGCTACCTGCGCCGCCTGGCCGACAAGGACCTGGCGCTGGATCGCAGCATGATCCCGCTGGGCTCGTGCACCATGAAGCTCAATGCCGCCAGCGAAATGATTCCGGTCACCTGGGCCGAGTTCGGCAACCTGCACCCCTTCGCCCCGGCCGCCCAGAGCCAGGGCTACCTGCAGATGACCACCGAGCTTGAAGCCATGCTCTGCGCCGCCACCGGCTACGATGCCGTGTCGCTGCAGCCCAACGCCGGTTCCCAGGGCGAGTACGCAGGCCTGCTGGCGATCCGCGCCTACCACCGTAGCCGCGGCGAAAGCCACCGCGACATCTGCCTGATCCCGTCGTCGGCACACGGTACCAACCCGGCCACCGCACACATGGCCGGCATGCGCGTGGTGGTCACCGCCTGCGACGCCCGGGGCAACGTCGACATCGACGACCTGCGCGCCAAGGCCCTCGAACACCGCGAGCGCCTGGCCGCGATCATGATCACCTACCCCTCGACCCACGGCGTGTTCGAGGAAGCGATCGGCGAGATCTGCGCGATCATTCACGACAACGGCGGCCAGGTGTACATCGATGGCGCCAACATGAACGCCATGGTCGGCCTGTGCGCTCCGGGCAAGTTCGGTGGCGACGTGTCGCACCTCAACCTGCACAAGACCTTCTGCATCCCCCACGGTGGTGGCGGCCCGGGCGTCGGCCCGATCGGCGTCAAGTCGCACCTGGCGCCGTTCCTGCCCGGCCATGCCGCGCTGGAAAACACTGCCGGTGCGGTCTGCGCTGCACCGTTCGGCAGCGCCAGCATCCTGCCGATCACCTGGATGTACATTCGCATGATGGGTGGCGCAGGCCTCAAGCGTGCGTCGCAGATGGCGATCCTCAACGCCAACTACATCGCCCGTCGCCTGGAAGAGCACTATCCTGTGCTGTACACCGGTGGCAACGGCCTGGTCGCCCACGAATGCATCCTCGACCTGCGTCCGCTCAAGGACACCAGCGGCATCAGCGTCGATGACGTGGCCAAGCGTTTGATCGACTTCGGCTTCCATGCTCCGACCATGTCGTTCCCGGTGGCGGGCACGCTGATGATCGAACCGACCGAAAGCGAGTCCAAGGAAGAACTGGACCGTTTCTGCGATGCGATGATCCAGATCCGCGAAGAGATTCGCGCCGTGGAGAACGGCAGCCTGGACAAGGACGACAACCCGCTCAAGAACGCCCCGCACACCGCGGCGGAACTGGTCGGCGAATGGTCCCACGGCTATAGCCGCGAGCAGGCGGTTTATCCGCTGCCGAGCCTGGTCGAGAGCAAGTACTGGCCACCGGTCGGCCGGGTCGACAACGTGTACGGCGACCGCAACCTGGTCTGCGCCTGCCCGTCGATCGAGAGCTATCAGGACGTCTGATAGCTTCTTGGCCTTGTGGGAGCGGGTTTACCCGCGAATGCAATGTTGGACTCACCGCCGCATTCGCGGGTAAACCCGCTCCCACAGGCTCTCCTCATCAACCCGCCGAACTTGGCAGGAGGTCAGCATGTCACTCAGCGTCTTCGACCTGTTCAAGATCGGCATCGGCCCCTCCAGTTCGCACACGGTCGGCCCGATGCGTGCCGCCGCGCGCTTCGCCGAGGGCTTGCGCCGCGATGGCCTGCTGGCCAGCACGGCCAGCGTCAAGGCCGAGCTCTACGGCTCGCTCGGTGCGACCGGCAAGGGTCACGGCAGCGACAAGGCTGTGCTCCTGGGGCTCGAGGGGGAACACCCCGACACCGTCGACACCGAATCCATCCCCGAACGCCTGCAGGCAATCCGCGCCAGCGGCCACCTGCACCTGCTTGGCGAACACCGGATCGACTTCGTCGAGAAACAGCACCTGGCGATGATCCGCAAGCCACTTGACTACCACCCCAATGGCATGATTTTTCGTGCCTTCGATGCTGCCGGGCTGCAGATTCGCAGCCGCGAGTACTACTCGGTAGGCGGCGGCTTCGTCGTCGACCAGGACGCAGCCGGCCAGGACCGCATCGTCGAAGACAACACCGCCCTGCCCTACCCCTTCACGACGGCCAGGCAACTGCTCGGCCATTGCGTCGAGCAGCACCTGTCGTTCAGCCAGGTGATGCTCGCCAACGAAGCCGCCTGGCGCCCCGAACAGGAAACCCGAGCCGGCCTGCTGCGCATCTGGCAGGTCATGCAGGATTGCGTCGAAGCGGGCTGTCGCCATGAGGGCATCCTGCCGGGCGGCCTCAAGGTCAAGCGCCGCGCCCCTGCCTTGCACCGCCAGCTCAGCCGACACCCGGAAGCCAGCCTGCGCGATGCGCTGTCGGTACTCGATTGGGTCAACCTCTACGCCTTGGCGGTCAACGAGGAAAACGCCTATGGCGGACGCGTCGTCACCGCACCGACCAACGGCGCGGCGGGTATCGTCCCGGCGGTGCTGCACTACTACATGCGTTTCGTTCCCGGCGCCAGCGAAGACGGCGTGGTGCGTTTTCTGCTCACCGCGGCCGCCATCGGCATCCTCTACAAGGAGAACGCCTCGATTTCCGGCGCCGAGGTCGGCTGCCAGGGCGAAGTGGGGGTGGCCTGCTCGATGGCGGCGGGCGCCCTCTGCGAAGTCATGGGCGGCACCCCGCAACAGGTGGAGAACGCCGCCGAGATCGGCATGGAACACAACCTGGGCCTGACCTGCGACCCGATCGGTGGGCTGGTCCAGGTGCCCTGCATCGAGCGCAACGCCATGGGCTCGGTCAAGGCGATCAATGCGGTGCGCATGGCCCTGCGCGGTGACGGGCAGCACTTCGTCTCGCTCGACAAGGTCATCCGCACCATGCGCCAGACCGGCGCCGACATGAAAAGCAAGTACAAGGAGACCGCCCGCGGCGGTCTGGCCGTCAACATCATCGAATGTTGACCCGAACAAAAACCAAGGAGTTACCGATGTCCGATACGTTGCTCAAGACCCCGCTGCACGCCCTTCACCTGGAGCTGGGCGCGCGCATGGTGCCGTTCGCAGGCTTCGACATGCCCGTGCAGTATCCGCTGGGTGTGCTCAAGGAACACCTGCATACCCGCGAGCAGGCCGGTCTGTTCGATGTGTCGCACATGGGCCAGATCGTGCTGCGTGGCAGCGACGCGGCCAAGGCTTTGGAAAGCCTGGTGCCAGTAGACATCATCGACCTGCCGGTGGGCATGCAGCGCTACGCCATGTTCACCAATGAGCAAGGAGGCATCCTCGACGACCTGATGGTGGCCAACCTGGGCGACGACACACTGTTCCTGGTGGTCAATGCCGCCTGCAAGGATCAGGACCTGGCTCACCTGCAAAAGCACATCGGCCAGCGCTGCGAGATCCAGCCTTTGTTCGAGGAGCGCGCCCTGCTCGCCTTGCAGGGCCCGGCTGCGGTCAAGGTGCTGGAACGCCTGGCGCCGGAAGTGGCCGGCATGACCTTCATGCAGTTCCGCCCGTTGCAGTTGCAGGGTGAGGACTGCTTCGTCAGCCGCTCGGGCTACACCGGCGAGGACGGTTACGAAATCTCGGTACCGGCCACTGCTGCCGAAGCTCTGGCGCGACGCCTGCTGGCCGAGCCTGAGGTGCAGCCAATCGGCCTGGGTGCCCGCGACTCGCTGCGCCTGGAAGCCGGCCTGTGCCTGTACGGCCACGACATGGACACCGAGACTACGCCGATCGAGGCCAGCCTGTTGTGGGCGATCTCCAAGGTTCGTCGCGCCGACGGAGCACGGGCCGGTGGTTTCCCGGGCGCCACCCGCGTATTTGCCCAACAGCAGCAGGGCGTGAGCCGCAAACGCGTGGGCCTGCTGCCACAGGAACGCACGCCGGTTCGCGAGGGCGCCGAGATTGTCGATGCGCACGGCACGCCGGTCGGCAAGGTGTGCAGCGGTGGTTTCGGCCCGACCCTCGGCGCACCCGTGGCAATGGGGTATGTCGATAACGAACATGCCGCGCTGGAAACGCCGTTGTTTGCGGTCGTGCGCGGCAAACAAGTTGCCCTGAAAGTCAGCAAAATGCCTTTCGTGGCGCAACGTTACTACCGAGGTTGAAAGCAATCTCACAACAGCGCGCTTATTCGATTACGAACCTGCGCAATAACTTTTGAACATGGCGCCAGGCCAGGCGCCATGCCGTTTCCGACAATTTTGTCGGTAATCGGCAAAAGCCTTGATCCCTGCACCGTGCGGGGCTTGTTTTTGTCGCTGGAGTTGGCGTAGAGTCTTCTCACTGTGTTTGCATGGGTCGCAACAGTTCGTGACCTGGGCCAGTAGCCGCAATTTGCTACAACCCGTTCGACGTCTCTTACTTTCCTGCAACCCAGCCCAGTACTCTTTCGCCTGTGATGCGAAAGAAACTGAAATCACTATCTAAAGATTCATAGGAAATAAGAAAATGGCTGAGCGTCAGAACGGTACCGTCAAGTGGTTCAATGACGAGAAAGGTTACGGCTTCATCACCCCAGAGAGCGGTCCGGATCTGTTCGTTCACTTCCGTGCCATCCAAGGCAACGGCTTCAAGAGCCTGAAAGAAGGCCAGAAAGTCACCTTCGTTGCAGTGCAGGGCCAGAAAGGCATGCAGGCTGACGAAGTACAAGCAGAAGGCTGATTTCTGTGAAAAAGCCCCTGCGTTGACGCGCAGGGGCTTTTTTGTGCCTGCAATTTCATAGAATGAGGACTTTCCACCCGGAGCCCTCCTGCATGTCCAAGCGTTCTCTCACCCCCCAGGGCGATTTCCCGCCCGCAGGCCTGGGGCGCCGTCTGGCGGCAATGTTCTATGACTTCCTCCTGTGCACCGCCCTGCTGATCGTCACGGCAGGTCTCTACAAGTTGGTGCAGATGTCGATCATCGGCGAGGCTCGCATGCGTGAGCTGACCGACGCCGGCGCGCTCGATGGCGATCCGCTGTTGTCCACCGTCCTGTTGTTTGCCCTGTTCGGCTTCTTTGCCAAGTTCTGGACCCACGGCGGCCAGACCCTGGGCATGCAGGTGTGGGGCGTGCGTGTACAGAATGCCGACGGCAGCGCGATCAGTTTGTGGCAGGCGCTGTTGCGCTTCGTGGTGTCTATTGCTTCGTGGTTGTGCCTGGGGCTGGGGTTCATCTGGTCGTTGATCGACAAGCGCAAGCGCAGCTGGCATGACATCTACTCGGAAACCCAGTTGGTGCGGATTCCGAAGCAGAAGAAATGACCCTGGGCTGCGATAAAGCCAACTTCGAGCCACAAAAAAGCCGACCCTGGGGTCGGCTTTCTCATTCACGCCTGGCTCATCACCCTGCCCGACGCAACAACCACACACCGGCCAGTGCGCAGATCCCGGCTGGAATCACCACCGCCAACAGCGGCGGGAAGCCGAACACCTGGCTTGACGGCCCCAGCAGGTCCTGGGCGATGCGGAACACGAAGCCCACCAGCACGCCGGTAAACACGCGCTGACCCAGGGTCACCGAGCGCAGCGGACCGAAGATGAAGGAAATCGCCATCAGGACCAGTGCAGCGGTCACCGCGGGTTGCAGGATCTTGGTCCAGAACGCCAGCCAGTAACGGGCGTTGTTCAGGCCCTGGTCGGCCAGGTAGTGGATGTATTCCCACAACCCGGTGATCGACAACGACTCGGGAGGCAGCACCACGGTATTGAGCAATTCCGGCGTCACCGACACGTCCCAGATTTCTTCCGGTGCCTGCACCACTTCGGTGTGGTCGCCACGGAAGAACGTGGTGCTGACGTCGTGCAGCACCCAGCGCTGATCCTGGTACAGCGCGCGACGGGCGAAGCTGGAAGCGACGATCTTGCGTTGTTCGTCGAAACGGTAGCGGGTCACACCGAGCAGCAAGCCGTTGGGCTGTACCGAGTTGATGTGCACGAACTCTTCGCCCTGGCGGTGCCACATGCCGCGCTTGGAGCTTTGCGCCTCACCACCGCCCTGCGCCAGCGAGCGCTCGGCCTGGGCCTTGTTCTCGGTGACCGGTGCGACGTATTCGCCAATCAGCAGACCGACCAGCATCAGCACCAGCATCGGCTTCATCACCGCCCAGACGATACGACCGATGGACACGCCCGCAGCACGCATGATGGTCAGCTCGCTGCTGCTGGCCAGGCTGCCCAGGCCGATCAGGCAGCCGATCAGCGCAGCCATCGGCAGCATGTCATACAGCCGACGCGGCGCGGTGAGCAGCACGTAGCTGCCGGCGTCGAGCAGGGTATAGGTATCGCTCAAATCGCCCATCTCGTCGATGAAGGCGAACAGCGAGGCCAGGCCGAGGATGATCCCCAGCACGGCCAGGATGGCCAGCAGTACGCTCTGGCCGATATAGCGGTCGATCTTAACCATGGGCCACCCCCGCACGGCGCGCGGCCATCTTCAGGCGCAGCGGCTCCCAGTACATCAGCGCCAGGCCGATGAGCAGGAACAACGCGTGCACCCACCAGATGCCCAGGGAGATCGGCAACTTGCCCTTCTCGAGGGCGCCGCGAACGGAAATCAGCATCGTCAGGTAGGCCATGTACAGGAGGATCGCCGGCAGCAACTTGAGGAAGCGGCCCTGGCGCGGGTTGACCTTGGCCAGCGGCACGGCCAGCAGGGTCACGATGAATACCAGCAGCGGCAGCGACAGGCGCCATTGCAGTTCGGCGCGCTCACGCAGGCCGTCATGCCCGAACAGGTCGGTGGTCGGGATGGCTTCACGCTCGGTGACTTCCTCGCTGACCTCAGGCTTGGGCAGCAGCACACCGTAGGTGTCGTACTTGATCGCCCGATAGTCGGCCTGGCCGGGGTTGCCGTCGTAACGGTAACCGTTTTCCAGGATCAGGTAGCGGTTGCCATCAGGCTGCACCTCCTGATGGCCTTTTTCCGCCACCAGCACCGACGGTGCGCGGTCCTTGGTCTTGTCCTGGTTGAAGCGCTTCTCGGAAATGAACACCCCGCCCAGATTGACGCGGTCGTCGGACATCTGCTCGGTGTAGGTGACGCGCGTGCCGTCACGCAGGGTCTGGAAACGACCCGGCACGAGCGTATCGAACTCGGTCAGGGCATCCTGCTGGGCGATGATCTTCTGCACCTGGGCCACACCTTGGGGGGCCAGGCTCAAGCTCAGCCAGGCAACCACCAGCGCAACCAGCGCAGCCGGCGCCAGCGTCAGCGTCAGCAGACGCTGCTGACTCATGCCGGTGGCCGAGAGCACGGTCATCTCGCTTTCGAGATACAGGCGCCCGTAGGCCAGCAGGATACCGAGGAACAGGCCCAGCGGCAGGATCAGTTGCAGGAAGCCCGGCAGGCGGAAGCCCATGATCAGGAACAGCACGCCCGGGTCGAGCGCACCCTGGGCCGCCTGGGCCAGGTATTTGATGAAGCGCCCGCTCATGATGATCACCAACAGCACTGCGCTGACGGCGCTCAAGGTCACCAGGACCTCGCGGGACAGATAACGAAAGACGATCAAACCAGACACTCCTGGGTTGTCAGGGGCGGATTGCCAGACAATGACTGAGTAAAGCCAAGACCTATGCCGGTTCGCCTCAAGCGAACCTCCATGTAAAAGTGCGCGCATTATCCTGTGATTGGGCGCGCCTGTCACTTGGCGGCGCATGACAGCGGACGTCATGACCGTAAAAGTGCGACAAAGCCCCGCCATTGAAGCAGGCGCTGCCCTGCAAAAGCATAGACCGGGGTTGTCAGCAAGGCGGCGGCAGGCTCAAACTGGCCGCTTTTCAACTGGCACGCAAGCACGCGGCCAGGCCTGTCGCACTCACCCTGCGGCAGTGGCCAACAACAGAGATCATTCGGGGACCCTGACATGGAACTGGTTGTAAAGACCGTAGCCGCAGCATCCGTGAAAACCGCCACCCTGGTCGTGCCGGTCGGCGAAGGCCGCAAGCTTGGCACCGTGGCCAAGGCCGTTGATCAGGCGACCGATGGCGCCATCAGCGCCATCCTCAAGCGCGGCGACCTGGCCGGCAAGCCGGGCCAGACCCTGCTGCTGCAGAGCCTGCCGGGCCTCAAGGCCGAGCGCGTGCTGCTGGTTGGCAGCGGCAAGGATGAAGCCCTGGGCGATCGTGCCTGGCGCAAGCTGATCGCCAGCGTTGCCGGGGTGCTGCGCAACCTGGCAGGCGGTGACGCCGTGCTGGCCCTGGACGACATCGCCGTGGCCAACCGCGACGGTCATTACGGCAAATATCGCCTGCTGGCCGAAACCCTGCTCGACGGCAGCTACGTGTTCGACCGTTTCAAGAGCCAGAAGGCCGAACCGCGCGCCCTGAAGAAAGTCACCCTGCTCGCCGACAAAGCCGGCCAGGCTGACGTCGAGCGTGCGGTCAAGCATGCCACCGCCATCACCACCGGCATGAGCCTGACCCGCGACCTGGGCAACCTGCCGCCAAACGTCTGCCACCCGAGCTTCCTCGCCGAGCAGGCCAAGGAACTGGGCAAGGCGCACAAGGGCCTCAAGGTCGAAGTGCTCGACGAGAAGAAGATCAAGGACCTGGGCATGGGCGCGTTCTACGCCGTAGGCCAGGGCAGCGATCAGCCGCCACGCCTGATCGTCATGCAATACCAAGGTGCCAAGAAGACCGACAAGCCGTTCGTGCTGGTCGGCAAGGGCATCACCTTCGATACCGGCGGCATCAGCCTCAAACCCGGTGCCGGCATGGATGAAATGAAGTACGACATGGGCGGCGCCGCCAGCGTGTTCGGCACCCTGCGTGCAGTGCTCGAGCTGCAGTTGCCGATCAACCTGGTGTGCCTGCTGGCCTGCGCCGAGAACATGCCCAGCGGCGGCGCAACCCGCCCGGGCGACATCGTCACCACCATGAGCGGGCAGACCGTCGAGATCCTCAACACCGACGCCGAAGGCCGCCTGGTGCTGTGCGACACGCTGACCTATGCCGAGCGCTTCAAACCGCAGGCGGTGATCGACATCGCCACCCTCACCGGCGCCTGCATCGTCGCCCTGGGCAGCCACACTTCGGGCCTGATGGGCAACAGCGACGACCTGGTCGGCCAGTTGCTCGACGCTGGCAAGCGTGCCGACGACCGCGCCTGGCAACTGCCGCTGTTCGACGAGTACCAGGAACAACTGGACAGCCCGTTCGCCGACATCGCCAACATCGGCGGCCCTAAAGCCGGCACCATCACCGCGGGCTGCTTCCTGTCGCGCTTCACCAAGAACTACAGCTGGGCCCACCTGGACATCGCCGGTACCGCATGGGTCAGCGGTGGCAAGGACAAGGGTGCCACCGGCCGTCCTGTTCCGCTGCTGACCCAGTACCTGCTGGATCGCGCGGGCGTCTGATGGCGTAAGACCATGGCGGCCCTGTCGCGGGCAATCCCGCTCCCACAGATCAGCACTGCATCGAACCTGTGGGAGCGGGCTCGCCCCTCGACAGGGCCGTCACGGCCCCTCCACCTCCAAGCTCAACGTACCTGACCATGAGCAAAGTCGATTTCTACATCCTGCCCACCGACTCGCTGTCGGCGCGGCTGGATTTCGCCTGCAAGCTGTGCGAAAAGGCCTGGCGCCTCGGCCACCGGGTCTACCTGCATTGCCAGGACGACGAACAGCGAAACGCCCTGGATGAACGCCTGTGGCACTTCAAGGGCGAGGCTTTCGTGCCCCATGACCTGGCCGAGCAACACGCCGATGCCAGGGTCGCATTGGGTCTGGGCGACACTGCTGGCGAGCACCGCGACCTGCTGATCAACCTGGGCGGTGATGTGCCAGGGTTCGTCGGCCAGTTCGAGCGGGTCGCAGAGATCGTTGTCGAGGAGGCGTCCATTCGCCAGTTGGCCCGCGAGCGATTCCGTTTCTACCGCGAACAGGGCTATGCTCTGCAAGACCACCGCTTACAGCGACTTTGACGACGATGGACAAACCCTCCTCACTGACACAATCCGCCCACCTGCTCGACGATCTCGAGTCGATCCGCCAGTTGCTTGGCGACGCCGACCTGCAGCCGCCGCTGCTGACCGAAACGGTCGAGCAGATTCCCCTGCTGCTCGATGAGCCGGCCGGCAACGCGACAACCGCCGTCGAACCTGCCCAGGCCAGCGCGCCGGAAGAAGATGCCCAGACTCGCCGCCAGGACACCCTGCTGCACCTGGACACCGAACTGCGCGCTGCGGCGCAATCGATCATGCAGGATGTGATCAACGACTTCGTTCCGCACATCGAGACCGAGGTCAAGCGTCGCCTCGAAGCGCGGATGGAACGGTTGATCAAGCGTTCCGAGTAAACACGAACATTCACGGTGCGGCCTTCGCGGGTAAATCGCAGCGGCGAACCGCCGCTCCCACAGGCACGGCGCCGCTCGCGGGGCAGTGGAAAACCTGTGGGAGCGGGTTTACCCGCGAAGGCCGCACCTCGTCCGCAAGGCATGCACAACGCTCGCAGCTTGTCGCCTGAAACTCCCGGCTCCGTTATACTCTTCGGCTTTTCCGTATTTATGCCTAAGGGTCCCGCCGCGCATGGATAAGACCTACCAGCCGCACGCCATCGAAACTTCCTGGTACAACACCTGGGAGTCCGAGAACTATTTCGCCCCGCAAGGTGCAGGCGAGTCCTACACCATCATGATCCCACCGCCGAACGTGACCGGCAGCCTGCACATGGGTCATGGGTTCAACAACGCGATCATGGACGCCCTGATCCGCTTCCGCCGCATGCAGGGGCGCGACACCCTGTGGCAGCCGGGCACCGACCACGCCGGCATCGCCACGCAGATGCTGGTGGAGCGCCAGCTCGAGGCGAAAGGCCAGAACCGCCACGACCTGGGCCGCGAAAAGTTCCTGGAGAAGGTCTGGGAGTGGAAGGATCAGTCCGGTGGCAACATCAGCCGCCAGATCCGTCGCCTGGGTTCGTCGGTCGACTGGAGCCGCGAACGCTTCACCATGGATGACGGCCTGTCCGAAGCCGTCAAGGAAGCCTTCGTGCGCCTGCATGAGGACGGCCTGATCTACCGCGGCAAGCGTCTGGTCAACTGGGACACCAAGCTGCACACCGCGATTTCCGACCTCGAAGTGGAAAACCACGACGAGAAAGGCCACCTGTGGAACCTGCGCTACCCGCTGGCCGATGGCGCCACCACGGCCGAAGGCAAGGACCACCTGGTCGTCGCCACCACCCGCCCGGAAACCCTGCTCGGTGACGTCGCCGTTGCCGTCAACCCGACCGACGAGCGCTACCAGGCGCTGATCGGCAAGTTCGTCGAGCTGCCGCTGGTCGGACGCCGCATCCCGATCATCGCCGACGACTACTGCGATCCCGAGTTCGGTACCGGCTGCGTGAAAATCACCCCGGCCCACGACTTCAACGACTATGAAGTCGGCAAGCGCCACAACCTGCCGCTGCTGAACATCTTCGACAAGAACGCCACCGTGCTCGCCGCGGTCCAGGCCTTCAACCTCGATGGCAGCGTCAACGAAAACCTCGACACCTCGCTGCCTGCGCAGTACGCCGGCCTCGACCGCTTCGTGGCGCGCAAGCAAATGGTTGCCGACCTGGATGCGCAGGGGCTGCTGGTCAGCGTCGATGACCACGCCCTGAAAGTGCCGAAAGGCGACCGCTCGGGTACCGTCATCGAGCCGTGGCTGACCGACCAGTGGTACGTCTCCACCAAGCCGCTGGCCGAGCCAGCCATCGCCGCCGTGGAAGACGGTCGCATCCAGTTCGTGCCGAAACAGTACGAGAACATGTACTTCTCCTGGATGCGCGACATCCAGGACTGGTGCATCAGCCGCCAGCTGTGGTGGGGCCACCGCATCCCGGCGTGGTACGACGAGGCCGGCCAGGTCTATGTCGGCCGCAACGAGGAAGAAGTGCGGACCAAGCACGGCCTGGGCAGCGATGTGGTCCTGCGCCAGGACGACGACGTGCTCGACACCTGGTTCAGCTCGGGCCTGTGGACCTTCTCCACGCTCGGCTGGCCGGAGCAGACCGAGTTCCTGAAGAAATTCCACTCCACCGACGTACTGGTCACGGGCTTCGACATCATCTTCTTCTGGGTCGCCCGGATGATCATGCTGACCATGCACCTGATCAAGAACGAGGATGGCACCCCGCAGGTCCCGTTCAAGACCGTGTACGTGCATGGCCTGGTGCGCGATGGCCAAGGCCAGAAGATGTCCAAGTCCAAGGGCAACGTGCTCGACCCGCTGGACATCGTCGACGGCATCACGCTCGAAGCGCTGCTGGAAAAACGTACCAGCGGCCTGATGCAGCCCAAGCTCGCCGAGAAGATCGCCAAGCAGACCAAGGCCGAATTCCCCGAGGGTATCGCCAGCTACGGCACCGATGCCCTGCGCTTCACCTTCTGCTCGCTGGCCTCCACCGGCCGTGACATCAAGTTCGACATGGGCCGCGTCGAAGGCTACCGCAACTTCTGCAACAAGATCTGGAACGCTGCTCGCTACGTGCTGGACAAAGGCGAGGACTGCGGCCAGAACGGCGAGGCCTACGAGCTGTCGCTGGCCGATCGCTGGATCATCTCGCAACTGCAACGCACCGAAGCGGAAGTGACCCGCCAGCTCGAGCAGTTCCGCTTCGACCTGGCCAGCCAGGCGCTGTACGAGTTCGTCTGGAACCAGTACTGCGACTGGTACCTGGAGCTGTCCAAGCCGGTACTGTGGGATGAGAATGCGCCCATCGAGCGCGCCCGCGGTACTCGCCGTACCCTGGTCCGCGTGCTGGAAGTGGTACTGCGCCTGGCGCATCCGTTCATGCCGTTCATCACCGAAGAAATCTGGCAGCGCATCGCGCCGCTGGCGGGCGTCCAGGGCAAGACCATCATGCTGCAGCCTTGGCCGGTGGCCAATGAGAGCCGCATCGATGCCGTCGCCGAAGGCGACATCGAATGGCTCAAGGAGCTGATGGTCGGCCTGCGCAACATCCGCGCCGAGATGAACATCGGCCCGGGCAAGCCCCTGCCGCTGTTCCTGAAGAACGCCAATGCCGACGACCAGCGTCGCCTGCAGGAAAACGAAGCGCTGCTCAAGAAGCTGGCCAAGGTCGAGACCTTCACCGTACTCGGCGAGCAGGACGAAGCGCCGCTGTCGGCCACCGCACTGGTAGGCGATCTGCAGGTACTGGTACCGATGGCCGGCCTGATCGACAAGGACGCCGAGCTTGCACGCCTGAACAAGGAAATCCAGCGCCTGCAGGGTGAGGTCCAGCGTGTCGGCGGCAAGCTGTCCAACGCCGCCTTCGTCGACAAGGCACCGCCTGCGGTGATCGAGAAGGAACGCGCCAAGCTGGCCGAGTCCGAACAGGCCCTGGCCAACTTCACCGAGCAGCATGCGCGGATTGCAGCGCTGTAACCTGACATTGCTGAACTGACCGGCGAGGGCTTCGCCCTCGTTCGCGGCCAAGGCCGCTCCCACAGGAATGGGCTGCCCTCAAGGAGCCCACTATCCTGAGGGAGCGGCCTTGGCCGCAAATGGGCCGCCGTGCGGCCTTTGGCCAGTGCAAGCGACACCGGACACGAGCATGACCCAGAACAAACCCACCCTGCATCCGCGCAATCGCCACCAGGGCCGCTACGACTTCCCCAGCCTGATCAAGGCCCATCCTGATCTGGCCCGGTTCACCATCACCAACCCCCACGGCAAACCCAGCATCGACTTCGCCAACCCCGAGGCCGTGCGCGTGTTCAACCGTGCCTTGCTAAAGGCCCAGTACGGCATCCAGCACTGGGACATCCCCGCGGACTACCTGTGCCCGCCGATCCCAGGACGCGCCGACTACATCCACGTGCTCGCCGACCTGCTGGCCGAAGACAACGGCGGGCAGGTCCCACGCGGCGCCCAGGTGCGCGCGCTGGACGTCGGCGTCGGCGCCAACTGCATCTACCCGCTGCTCGGCCATAGCGACTACCGCTGGCGCTTTCTCGGCTCGGATATCGACGCCACGGCGCTGGCCTCGGCCAAGGCGATCGTCCAGGCCAATGGCCTGAACAAGGCCATCACCCTGCGCCAGCAGGCCAACCGCAAGCACATCCTCAGCGGTCTGCTGCAGGACGACGAGCGCTTCGACCTGACCCTGTGCAACCCGCCCTTCCACGGCTCGCGCGAGGAGGCCACCCGTGGCAGCCAGCGCAAATGGAAGAATCTGGGCAAGCAGGATCCCACCCGCAAGTTGCCAGTGCTGAACTTCGGCGGGCAGAACAACGAGCTGTGGTGCGAGGGGGGCGAGATCCGCTTCGTCACCCAACTGGTGAACGAAAGTGCGCAGTATGGCGAGCGGGTGCTGTGGTTCACCAGCCTGGTGTCCAAGGTCAGCAACCTGCCGGGGATCGAAGCGGCGCTCAAGAAAGCGGGCGTGAAAGCCCAGCGCGTCGTAGAGATGGGCCAGGGCCAGAAACAGAGCCGCATGGTGGCCTGGAGCTTCCAGGACGACGCCATGCGCAGCGCCTGGCATGCCGCGCGAGGCAAGGCGCAGGCGTGAAAAAACCGCGCCCGGACAAGCCGGGCGCGGTTTCAATGAAGCATCGACAATTACTTGTTGATGGCGTCGTTCAGGACCTTGGCTGGTACGAATTTGACGACTTTCTTGGCAGCGATTTCGATGGCAGCGCCAGTCGAAGGGTTACGGCCAGTGCGGGCAGGACGCTCGGAGACTTTCAGCTTGCCGATGCCTGGCAGGGTGATTTCAGCGCCGTTTTCCAGTTGGTCAGCGACGATCTGGCCCAGTTGCTCCAGAGCGTTGCGCGCGGTGGTTTTCGGCGCGTCGATGGCTTCGGCGATGTCGGCAATCAGTTGGTCTTTGGTCAATGCCATGGTGGTGTTCCTTCCCTATCAAATCAGAGGTATGCAGCGTGCTTCATCGTTATCGGGCCTGCACGGAAGGTCCGGCGAGCCTCGCCAATCGCGTATGTAGATACGAAAATCAGCGTTTGGTTCGACACGACGCAAGCGAGCTGCCAGCAATGCGCCACCCCAAGGGGCGCAAGACGGCGCAAAGCTAACACAGGAACCAGGAAATATCCGCTGTCGACCGTGATTTTATTGAGGTTTTTCGGGGGTTTGCCCGAAAAGCGCAGATTTTTGAACAAAAAACGAACAACTGTCATTTCCGCCAACATCTGGCCACTGCATCACCCCTGCCCTGCGGTAAACTGAGCCACTTTGCAGCGCGGTATCGCACCGCCCATCCTTTCAGAGAATTCCATGCCAATCCGTCATTGCATCGTTCACCTGATCGACAAGAAGCCCGACGGCAGCCCCGCCGTGCTCCATGCGCGAGACACCGAACTGGCGGCGTCGGACGCCATCGAGAACCTCCTGGCCGACCTCAACGACAGCTATAACGCCAAACAGGGCAAGGCCTGGGGCTTCTTCCACGGAGAGTCCGGCGCCTACCCGCTCAGTGGCTGGCTCAAGCAGTATCAGGAAGAGGAAAAGGACTTCACCACCTTCAGCCGCATCGCAGTCGAGCACCTGCAGAAGCTGATGGAAGAGTCGAACCTGTCCACAGGCGGTCATGTGCTGTTCGCCCATTATCAGCAAGGCATGACCGAGTACCTGGTCATCGCCCTGCTGCACCACAGCGAAGGTGTGGCGGTGAACGCCGAACTCGACGTCACCCCGTCGCGCCACCTGGACTTGGGGCAACTGCACCTGGCCGCTCGAATCAACCTGTCCGAGTGGAAGAACAATCAGCACTCGAAGCAGTACATTTCCTTCATCAAGGGTAAGAACGGCAAGAAGGTGTCGGACTACTTCCGCGATTTCATCGGCTGTCAGGAAGGTGTCGATGGCCCTGGTGAAACCCGAACCCTGCTCAAGGCGTTCAGCGACTTCGTCGAAAGCGAGGATCTGCCCGAGGAAGCGGCGCGCGAGAAGACCCAGACCCTGGTTGACTATGCCACCAGCCAGACCAAGCAGGGCGAGCCGATCACCCTGGAGGAACTGTCGAGCCTGATCGACGAAGACCGCCCCAAGGCGTTCTTCGACCACATCCGCAACAAGGACTACGGCCTGTCGCCGGAAATTCCTGCGGACAAACGCACCCTGAACCAGTTCCGCCGTTTCACTGGACGTGCCGAGGGTCTGTCGATCAGCTTCGAGGCCCACCTGCTGGGCTCGAAAATCGAGTATGACGAAGAAGCCGGAACCCTGGTGATCAAGGGCCTTCCGACACAACTGATCGATCAGCTCAAGCGCCGCAAGGACTGAGTTCGACCGTCGCCCCACCCTGCGCGAAGGAGGCGACCAGCGCCTCCTTCGCCGATTTGCGCAGCTTTTTCACCAGCCGCTCCTGACGCAGGGCTTCGCCTTTGTCCGGCCACTGCTCGACATAGACCAATGCCTGCGCCGGGCTGGTCTTGAAATATCGCGCGCCCTGCCCTTTCTGATGCTTCTGGAAGCGTCGCTGCGGATCGTCACTGATGCCGCAATACAGCGAGCCATTGGCCGCCCGCACGAGGTACACGTACCAGGGCTTGGCCTCCCGTTCGGGAATATCTTCACTCGCCACAGGGATCCTGAGTGTCATTAGTTTGGAGAGCCCATCCATATCAAGGGCTCTACCATGTTGAAAAAATGTTCCCGGCTGCTAGCCACAGCTGCGCTGCTAACGCCATTCCTGGCCCAGGCGTCGCTCGGCGAGCGAACCGCTGCGCAGATGCAGGAAAACTATGATGCTGCACCGGTTGACTGTGGGGGTTCGGCCATTCCGGCCCACGGTTGTTCGGGCGTACTGATCCGCGCGACCAAACCATCCCCCAAGTATCACACCTGGCATCATAGCCCGAACAACAAGGAAAAAGGCGGCGTCTCGTTCTCCTACCTGCGCACCGACCTGCCGATCACAAGCCTGGCTGCCGACGCCCGCAGCGGCTTTACCCTGTACCCGCGCATGCAGCGCCCGGCAGGGTCGATCAGCTATCAGGTGCTGTGCGCCTGGCCAACCGATGGCGATACCTGGACTCGCGAACAACAAGGCTGTGGCAACAACAGCCAAACCACCTCGACCGAGCGCCTGTGCCATGAGCAAGGCATCACGACCGCGCAGGCCTGGATCGACGAGTTCCGCCGCTCCGGGGACTACAAGCGCCAATGCGCATTCGATGTCCGTGACGTCCGCAAGAGCGAGCGGGCCGACGCCTTCTACCAGAGCCTGACGGCACAGCGAATGTTCGCCTCCGAACTACCATTCCCTTGGAATGAAGTCATCGTTCAAGCCTGGGAAGAGGACCAATCCCACAGACTGCCGATCCAGTCGTTCTTCCACATCGAAGGCATGTGGGGGGCGCTCGAGCAAGCACAGGCGGACCAGAAGGACTGGTACGAGACCTACGGCGCCTACATCCCGATCATCCGCATCCGCATGCCGCAGCAGGCCCATGACAAGGCCACGTTCAGCTATCACAGTAACGAACAGGCGGTTCCCACGTCCTGAAAAGGCGATCAGCGCGCCTGGAATGCCCGCAGGCCCTTGGTGGCCTGCTGGCGGACCTTGTTTCTTACCAGAGGGCTCCACCCCAGTAACAGGCCGGGCGTACCAAGGGCTTGGCGCGACCAACGCCACAGGTCGAAACTGTCGTCATGCTGACAGATCAAACCGTCACGGAACACGAAACGAGCCTGGATATCATTGACCACGGTACGGCCGGTCTGGTTGAACAGGTAAGTGGCGACCCAATGGGCACTACCACCCTGTGCATCCGCGTGCACGCTATCGAAGGTCAGGGAGAAGTCCTTGGCGCGGGTGGTCAGCATCCGCCACATGTCACCCACGTCCTGGCCGCGCAAGGTACCGAAGGCCGGATCGCTGAAAACGATGTCATCGCTGTAGCAGGCCACCATGGCCTCGGCGTCCAGGCGCTGGAAGGCCTGATAAAAACGGGTGATCAGGGCGCTGTTGGCGTCACTCATGGGGCAGGTCCGTCCAGTGAATCGAAAGCTGCACGATAATCCGCGCCCCGCCTTCGCGCCATGGTCATTTGCGCCATGAATGCATCCAGCGTCGCACCGGTTTCACACCCGCTCGCTGACGACCTGCACATGCAGCGCCCGCCCGGCCCCCAGACCGAAGACGATCGCCCCCAGCC